>QKCN01000099.1 GCA_003245675.1 Bacteriovoracaceae bacterium
ATTTGGTTTGAAAATTTATTTGATCAGGTATTTAGTTCTCTTCGCCGTGAAGGATTTTTCTTGATGGAGATTCACGAGAGAAAAACTCAAGTATTGCTTCGCTTGCTCAAAGATCAAGGATTTCAGTCTATTAGAATTGTAAAAGATCTTAATGGGCGTGATCGGGTTATCATTGCCCAGCGCTAATATTCCTTTTAAGAAATAGCCCCACATTCCGATAAGTTAGTGAGAATTTTTGTCTAAGTGTTGGGGGCTCAATGAAATCATTTTGGAAATTATTTATCTTTGCTCTTATTGTGAGTTCTTGTTCTGTCGGTTCAGACAAACAAGCAGATCATCGAACGCGGCCAACAGTTAAAGAAGCGAATCTTTTATTGAGAGGATTTCGGGCCATCAGCCGCTATATTGCAAGTGTTTCGCACTTTGAAGATCAAACTTTGACTGAGCAGATTACGGAAATTGAGGCGGGACTAGATGTCATTCAAGGTTATAAATTTGAGATGTCATTGCGTGATTTTTCGCCTTGGTTTGGAGATATCGCTGTTGATAAAGAAGACATTCCAGACATAAAAGAAGAGGTCGTTGCAGAGCAAGAGGAAAGTTCTTCTGCGTATGCGTATAAGCCTGAGCAGCTTACCTTTCAAAGTGATGCAACATACGTCGCTCCCAAGCGTGATTATGAATTTGAAGCCAAAAATCTTAAACCGCAGGCAATGCAATTATCGCGCTGGCTGCATCCACAAATTCAAAACATTGTACTCAAAATGCATAGCTTGCAACTTTTGCTTTTAAAGACTAGTTCATCTAGTTCCTTAGAACCTTATTCTGGTCAGGGAGAGAAGCTTCTTAAAATTGCAGCTCGTTATCATAATGTCGTTTCGCGTTTGAATCAATTATACGCTGAAGTTGCTGCACGAAGTGGAAAGAAGGGCAGTTACTCATGGTCACAACTAGATCGCCTAGGACTTATTTTAGATAAGCGCTTTGCTGTTGCTATTTTTCGTGAAATGCCTGTCCCGGCCCGTCACCTGACAGAGTCATATGCAGAGATTGAAGATTTTGCACAGTTGAAATCAGAATTGAGTAAGGTGAAAACATATGCCTCAACGATTATTAGTCAGTTGGGCACTCAGCAAGTTGCAGAATTTCAAGATTATGCTAGTTCTACCATTTATGATCGTGGTTTGAGTGATATGGCATCTCATCTCCAATCGGAGTTGAGTACTAATGTCCGTAACTATTACAAAACAGATCTGGTGCAATTCTTTGTGGGGATGGAAGAGCGATATTTCATGGAGTATACGACACTGAATGATCCTAAGACTCGCATAGAGTATGCGCGCTTATTGCAGTTTTTGGCGGTGAGAGAAAATTTGGTCAATACATGGGCCATTAATCGTTTGCGTGATCAAGGTCAGCGCCATCAACTTCCAAACTTAACAAGCTGTGCCGATAATTCTTTGACTTTGAAAATGAATGGCAATCCGACCAATAGTATTTATTCTCAAGACCTTTGGCGGTCCGATAAATACTACAATATTATGCCCAAGGTTTTTTCAAAAGTGATTGAGGCAGTAGGGGATTATTCGCTGACAGATGCATCTAAGAAGCTGAAGCTATTTAATAGTGAAGTGGGCAGCATTTATGACTACATTGCTGTACAAATGTTGGTGAACTCTCAATCTCCAAAAAAGATACGCGATGCTCTTTATATTGATTTGCAATTGTTTGACGATGATCCACTTGATATGCAAGCAGAGGAATTCTTATCTCAGTTAGAGGTGGAGGATTTTGCATCAGAGGTTTATTCATTAGAACAAAATGCTTGGTTGGCCAATGCCGAAATCTTTCTCAATAGCGCCCTTTATATCTATGATAATATGGCAAGTGATAAAGCGGCTTATCGAATCGCCAATGAATTTTTTAAAATTCGCTATCGTGCGGCACTGAGTGGTATTTACAAAAGAACGGTCGATTTCGAAGGTATTTCTAAAACAGATGCCTCTAAGGGAGAACGTTTTATTTCCAAAAATATTTTAGCCTTGCGTAAGCTGTGGGTTGATGCGGTTGCGGGAAAAATTAAGTCTGTCTTAAATACTCACTTTTCTGCTGCCAACCAGATCGCACTTAAACGCGATGAGAAGTTTGACTCAATTGTGGAAACACTAAAAAAGGGTGAATCAATTCGTGCTGCTTCTGTGAATAATTCTATTGAAGAAGGTTTTTATCAAACTTCTGCGAAGGTTCACCCCATGGCGGTTGACAATTATGAACTCTTTTTAGAGCTATTTACAAAGGAGTTGCGTAACTATTCTCACTACCAAAATCCCCAGTACTATGGTTTTTATGAAACAATTAAAAAGAAAGATAGCTTTGCTTCATCGGTGCGTAGCTTTTTGAATGACATTAAAACTGATTTTGATGCGCAAGTGAGTGGAAAGGAAGATGAGCTGAGTCCTTCGCAAAAAAATCAATATCTGCAGTCTGCCATCAAGAAACATGTGTATCGCTATTTTGCTAAATACCCTTATTCGGAAAGTAGTTTACAGTCTTTCTATAGCACTGCATTTAGTTCGGCCAAAGGGAAAGAGGCTGAAGGTGCTCCTTTGTGGATGATTGCTAATAATGATAGTGAACAGTATGCCACTTTTTATATTCCTACCTCCATTTATTTAGGGGGAGAAGAGAGCACTGATAATCTTTTAGACCCTTCCGCAAACGCCTTTGAATCAGAGGATTTCAGTTCTCAAACTGATTCTGTTACTCAGAAAAGTATTTATAATTTAGGTGAGTTTGTTGCCTATGATCCTAATGCCAAAGGTGTAGATTATTTTATTCGACCAAGTAAAAATGTTATCTTCTATGAGATGTTTAAGATTTTAGGATTCACAGAAAGTCAGCTTCGTTCAAAATCTCATAATCGTTATCTTTCCTTTTTCACTGCTCCTTCTGTGCAAAATCAGTTGACGAGCAAACAGGTGAGTGCTGCATATACAGCACAACCTCTTTTGAAACAAAAAATGGATCTGTCACGTACCGTCCGCAAAAGAGTTTATTATAATTCTGGGACTCCATATGGAATGGGGATGACCAGTCGAATTGAGACCGTGACAGAACGTACTAAGGTGACGGCCTTGGAATTGATGGCCATTAGGGCATTTAATAAAGATACGGGAGCCATTAATTATGCCGAAGTTAAAAAAATTATTCAGGAAGCGCTGGATAAGGCAAATGCATCTTTGATGTATGTATCTAATAAAGGTGTCAAGAAAAGTCGCATTCAGATGTACTGCGCTATTGATCCCAATAATTATCATAAGAGCAATGATTTTAAGGAACTCTATGATCACACCGAGACGATGCGCCAATCAATTATCTATGGTGAGCAAGAAAATGAAGAGAAAAGTAAACGCTTGCGCAAATTGGATCGAGGTGTTTTCAAACGAGTTCATACTGGACAATATGTTATCAAAAATATTGTTGAGCCCGTCGTTGGTGTTCTTTTCTTGATTATCATGGTCGCTGCGACAGCTGGCTTTTTTGGTCTAGCCCTTCCTGCGGTGATCGGTACGGCCATTGCCGTAGTCAATTCCCACATTATTACGGCCCTTCTTTTTGCTTCGATTTCTATGTACAACTTAAATCATACTTTGATTGAAATGCCAGAGCGCTTGAAGGCTCGTGAGCAAGTTGTCGCTGCCGATCTCGTGTTCAACAACGAATTGTATCTCAATGAGCGTATGGCATTTGATTCCTATGAAAAAATAGAAGAAGCGGCAAAACAAAATAAGACCGAGATGATGATGACCATTCCTGCTGCGGCCCTCGACTTTTTCTTTGTCGGTGCAATCATGAAGCAGACCAAGCTTGTTGGTGGATGGTTAGCGGCGAAAAATATGAAAAAAGTATTGGACGTTGCAACCAAAAAGGGTGGAGTGGGGCTTGCCCGCAAAGTGGCTTCTTGGCAAAGTTATCACAAAAAATATGGCAAGGTTCTAGGGGCAATTAAAAAAGTTAAAGCAGAAATTCGTTCCGTAAAATACAAAAGTGTACGTTACCAACCTTATAGTCGCAATCAGCTTGAAATGGCCCGTGAGCGTGCGATGTATGTTAAAATCAAGCGTATGGCCCAAAGTAAATTTCCTGCGGGGAAAGTTGCAGTGAATCCCGATGGGCTTTCACCTGAATTACTAGTGTTCAAAAAGTATTTAACTGAATTAGATCAAAGTGCTTCACATCTTTGGATGCGCTATTCCAAGCAGGGCGCTTTCAGTAAAGGAAGCAACATTAATAAATTGGTTCAAAAACTTGATGATGTTTTTGAAAAACTTTTTGTGAAGTCTGGTGTTAACTTTGATGATGTTCTTGAGATTATGACCAAAGAAGGAGCAGCATTGCAAATTCCTGCTTCTGTGATTTGGGATATGGCAAGAGGAATCGAGACGACATTACGTACTGGTGCCAAAGCTGAGGCGCTTGCTGTTATTACGGGGAATCTTAAAGAAATGCAAAAAATTGCTTCCGGTATGAAAATCGATAAAACATTTGCTGCGGCTTTAAATGATTTTGAGTTCCTTGAAAAACTGATGAAATTTAAAGAAGGCAATTTGAAATTTATGCAAAGTATTGGCAAAACAGAGATGCCTACGAGCTTTTTGAAAAAACTTCCAGGTCAAAATTTTGGCAATATGGATGCGAGTGCCGATTTTAATTTAGTTTTCAGTAAATGGGTGGCGGAAAGCCATGAGTACATGCAGATTGTTGAGCAGCTAACGATGAATTTTAATCGCGGGGTTGCCGCTTCATCAGTTATGAAAGCAAAAGCTCTTTTGGGTGTCGAAGAAAGTATTTCTTTTGAGTTACGTGATTCGATTAAACGTGCCAAGCAAATTCAGCAGTTTATCCGTCCAATTGAAGATATTGTGCAGGATGATTTGTCCACTTTAGCGAGGACAAAATAGTGAAGAATTTAGTTAAAGATATTGCCGTATGTGACGATAAGTCGACTGTGGAGTTTAGAGTAAAGCCTGTTAAAAGGTTTGGAGGATACATGAAAAAAACATTTCTACTAGCGAGTTTAATGATTCTAGGTGTTGCATGTCAAAGCACGCCTTCTTACAAGAGGGTTGCTTATAATCCTTTTGAAAAAATGGATGTGACAAGGATGCCAGCGAGTAATCCGGCAGATCTTGTAAAATTAGGTAAATCTTTAGTTTCT
Organism: Bacteriovoracaceae bacterium; assembly: GCA_003245675.1. GTDB lineage: Bacteria > Bdellovibrionota > Bacteriovoracia > Bacteriovoracales > Bacteriovoracaceae > SZUA-425. The sequence goes on from QKCN01000099.1 coordinate 5,219, forward strand.
ACCGTTGCCAAAGATTCTAAAATGGCCGCAAGTGAGGTTGATAATCTCATTATGATGGCCGCAAAGAGTTCTGGCTTGATTAAAAGTACAGAAAAAGCGACAGCCTTTTCTAAATTTATGGAATCAGCCGACACTCCTTTCTATCAAAAGCAAATTTTGTGGAGAGCGATTAAGGATGGAACACTTGATGATGCAGTAAAGGCAATGAAAGGTGCTAAAGCTCTAAGCTTTAAAGCCGCTCATACCGCCGTTACAAAAGAATATGGTGATATGTTGACTTCTACAGGAATGCTACGTCAGCCTGAAGTGACCGCAAAAATTGTAAAAGCGGGAGCAACTGAAGGAGCGTATGCAAGTGCTTCTCGTCTTGGTACCAAAGCAGATGAAGCATTAGCTAGTTTGAAATTGGCCAAAGATGATGCACATGCTAGAGAGTTAATGCTTTTTGCTCGCGATATTAAGAAGACTATGTCTGCCTCAGAAGCAGAAGCTTTCTTTGTTCGTCGTATTGAGTACTTTAAGCAGACTGGTATTGACTATATGGGCCCAAAATTCTGTGAAAATATTTCGGCAGAAGCTCAAAAGAATATGTCTGAAATCATGAGAGTGATGAGTGAAGAAGTGAGAAGAAGTGGTGTGCCAGCGACAGTTGCAGAACATCAAGTTCTTTATGCTAAAGCTCAGGCACAAGTTTTAGATCATTCACCACAAAGAAGTATTGCGACAATGGAAGCTTTTACTAAAAAAGGTGGAGCTTGTTACAGAACTTTTAGTGTGAAATGGATGACTCCCGCTGTTAAATGGATGATTGGTGGAACTGTTGCAGCAGGTGCTGCAGCCACTGGCTACTTCGTAATCAAAGACGATATGGATGAAGAAGTAGAAGAGTATACAGAATAAGAATTCGCTAGTCTTATGAATATACAAAAAACCCCGCTATTGAGCGGGGTTTTTTATTTTGTCATTATTTCTTAGAATTGCTTGGTCGCAAGCATTACCAGAGTACATCCTTCCACGACTTCAATGCCTGCCTTCTTTGCCTGGGCAATGAGCTCAGGGTTTTCGGTTCCAGGGTTGAGGATGATTCTTTGCGGCTTAAGGGCCAAGATTTGATCAACCATCCCATCAAGTCGCTGACTTCCCACATAAACTGTTAAAGTGTGAATCTCTTCTTTTACTGTAGAGAGGTCATCAACACATTTGACGTGAGGATATTGGGGAAGATCGACTTTCTTAGGTGAAACACCGATTAGTTTATGAAAGCCTGCTTCACTGAGCTTTACTGTCGCTTTATAAGCATAGCGTTCTTCTTTATCTGATATTCCCAAAACAACAACATGGTCCTCTTTTTTGATCTCTCCCATTTGCTTTCTCCTAGTATTTATCAAGTTCTGATTTCCAGTATTCTTTAGGATAAGCTCCAGAAGTCGTAAAGACTTCTTCTCCTTTGTTGAAAATCTTTACGGTAGGGATACCGCGTATTCCAAAGCGCATAGATAGTTCAGGATTTTCGTCTACATTGACCTTGAGTATTTTTACTTTGCCTTCGTATTCAGTTGCAAGTTCTTCCATCACTGGTCCAAGCATACGACAGGGGCCACACCAAGGTGCCCAAAAATCAATAAGAACAGGAATTTGTGATTCATTAACAGTGTTATCAAAGTTTTCTTGTTTAAGTTCCATTGCATTGCTCATATTAGCCTCCGGGTTAGTAATTAACTTATAATCATATTATAAATTAATTATTTGTTTTGTCAAGGCTTGAACTTAAATTTTGCAAAAAGAAGACTGAGTGCCAGTAAAAAGGTGATTAAGTTTGCGATAATTAAGGGGGTATCATTCTTCAAAAGGCCATAGATAATCCAGAGCATGACCCCAATGCAAAATACGAGAAACATGGCAAGGGAGAGATCTTTGGCCGAGCGGCTGCGATAGGTTTTGATGACCTGGGGCAAAAAAGAAAGTGTTGTCAGGCTTCCGGCAATGAGGCCGAGGATTTGAATGAGTTTTTCGTCCATAAAAATGTCCTTTATAAACATAAGCAAAATTTGCAATCTTTGAATAATTTTTAATGGACTGTACCATATAAGTAAATATCTAAAAATAGGAGTCTTTTAATGGAATCGATGGGTGCCAAATCAGTTCGGGCAAAAAGAAAGGAAATGTTGTCGGAGGTTTCCGCCGAAAATACTCTTTTGTGCGAGGCTGCTTGGGAAGTCTGTAACCAGGTGGGAGGAATTTATACTGTTATTCGCTCTAAAGTTCCTTCTATGGTGAAGAAATGGGGTGATAATTACTGCGTAATTGGTCCTTATGTTCACAAAGATGTCGAGGTTGAGTTCGAAGAACGTCAAGATTTGAGTGACTCCTATGGAATTGCAGTACGTCGTATGCGCGATATGGGAATTGAAGTTCACTATGGTCACTGGCTGATTACGGGACGTCCTAAGGCCATTCTTTTTAATCCTCAATCTGTGAATTGGCGTTTGGGGCAAATTAAATATGAGCTCTGGTCGCATCACAATATTCCTTGTCCTCATCAGGATGGATTGATTGATCCCGTTATTGCCTTTGGGGAATTGATGCGTATTTTCTTCCGTGAACTTTGCGATGTGAACAATGGAGAGAAAAGAATCATTGGACATTTTCATGAGTGGATGGCCGGGACAACCATTCCCTCAATCCGCAAAGAAGAACTTCCCATGACCACAATCTTCACAACTCATGCCACAATGCTGGGGCGCTATTTGGCCATGAATGATCCTATGTTTTATGAGCACTTGCCTTTTCTTGATTGGCAAAAAGAGGCTCAGCATTTCAATATCGAAACTCAAGTTCGAATCGAAAGAGCGGCGGCTCATGGCTCTCATGTTTTTTCGACAGTAAGTGAAGTGACGGCCAATGAGTGTACTGCGTTGGTGGGGCGAAGTCCTGATATTATTTTGCCTAATGGTCTTAATATTGAGCGTTTTACGGCAATGCATGAATTTCAAAATTTGCACCGCGATTATAAGAAAAAAATTAGTCGTTTTGTGATGGGCCATTTTTTTCCCTCTTATTCTTTTGATTTAGATAAGACTTTGTTCTTTTTTACTTCTGGGCGCTATGAATATCGCAACAAAGGGTTTGACCTTACTTTGGAGGCGTTGGCCCGTTTAAATCACCGTATGCATCAAGAGGGTATTGATAAAACAGTTGTCATGTTTTTTGTGACAAAGCGCCCTTATCAAACAATTAATCCGTTTTCATTGCAATCGCGTTCCGATCTCACCGAATTGCGCTTGACCTGCAAGGCGATTGAAAAACAAATAGGGGAAAGACTTTTCTTGGATGTGACACAGCGTCAGGATGGGCAATTTCCCGACTTGGAGGCTGTTGTTGATCAACATCTTCGATTAAAACTCAAGCGCTTGCAGCAAGGTTGGAAGACCAAGAGCTTACCACCAGTGGTGACACACTATATGACACCAGAGGCTGAAAACGAAGATGAGATTCTTCCCTTTTTAAGAAATAGCGGAATGATTAATAAAAAGGATGATAAGGTTAAGATTGTTTATCATCCCGACTTCATCTCTGGACAAAGTCCACTTTTTAGAATGGAATATGACCACTTTGTCAGAGGCTGCCATCTTGGTATTTTCCCCAGTTACTATGAACCTTGGGGCTACACTCCATTAGAGTGTGCAGCACGTGGCATTCCTAATATCACGAGTGACCTTTCTGGTTTTGGTGACTATGTTTTAAAGGTTATGCCAGAGTCTCAAGACAAAGGAATTTACGTCATCAAAAGAAAAAATAGAAGTTTTGATGAAGCAGCTAATCAATTGGCCGAATGTATGTTGTCTTTTGTGAGAATGGGAAGAAGAGATCGAATTACTCAGCGCAATGTTTTGGAAAATCTTTCTGATGGATTTGACTGGAGCTATTTAACTCGTTATTACGATCAAGCATATTCCATGGCCGCAGAACGAGGTAAAAAATGACCGTTAAGGCAAAGAAGAAAGTGGTGAAAAAAACATCTAGCAAAAAGGTTGTTGAGAAAAAGAAAACAACTAAGAAGGTTGCCAAAAAAACGCCAACGGTTAAAAAGAAGGCAACCAAAAAAGTGGTTAAAAAGGAAGTAAAGGCTAAGACGAGCAACCTTCCTTTAATTGAAAATGACGGCTATTTGGCCCCACATGGAGATACCATTCGTTGGCGTCATCAGCGCATTTACGATACCGAAAAGCGCCTTAGCCCAACGGGGAAAATTGTTGATTTTGCTAATGGCCACAAATATTACGGTCTTCACAAAGAAGAGACTGAGTGGGTTTTTAGAGAATGGGCCCCTAATGCAACGGAAATTTTTCTGGTTGGCAATTTTTCTGATGGTATGGAAGATGAACGTTTCCGTTTGACAAAAATTAATGATGCAGGAGTTTGGGAGCTGCGTGTGCCCTTAACTTTTATTTCTAATTTGGATTATTATCGCTTGAACATTTATTGGCCAGGTGGTTTTGGAGAGCGCATTCCTTCTTATGCGCGTTTTGTAGTTCAAGACCCGACGACTTATCAATTCTGTGCACGTGTTTGGGAACCTGAGAGTCGTTATCAATTTCAAAATCCCTTTCCTGATATGAGAGGAAAAGCTCCTCTTATTTACGAAGCACATATTGGTATGAGCCAGGAAGAAGGAAAGGTGGGATCCTATGAAGAATTCCGTCGTTTTGTTCTTCCGCGCATTGCAAAGGCTGGCTATAACACCATTCAAATCATGGCCATTCAAGAGCATCCTTATTATGGATCATTTGGTTATCAGGTTTCTAATTTCTTTGCCCCTTGCTCTCGCTTTGGCGGCCCAGAAGAATTGAAGAAGCTTATTGATGAGGCTCATGCTAATGGCATTGCTGTCATTATGGATATTGTCCATTCTCACGCTGTCAAAAATGAAAATGAAGGCTTAAGTAAATTTGATGGAACTAGCTTTCAGTACTTTCATGGTGGAGGTAAAGGGGATCACCCCGCTTGGGATACCAAGTGTTTTAATTATGGCAAAGATGAAGTTTTGCACTTTTTGCTGAGTAACTGTAAATATTGGCTAGAAGAGTTTAACTTTGATGGCTTCCGTTTTGATGGCGTGACCAGTATGTTGTATTTCCATCATGGTCTTGGAAAAGGTTTTAGTACTTATCATGATTATCATAATCATGAAGTCGATGAAGATGCTGTTTTATATTTTGGATTGGTTAATAAACTGATTCACGATGTCAGACCGACCGGTATTTCGATTGCCGAAGATGTGAGCGGTATGCCTGGGCTTGCTTCTTCTTTGGATTACGGCGGTTATGGCTTTGACTATCGTCTGGCCATGGGGATTCCCGATTTTTGGATTAAGCTCTTAAAAGAAAAATCAGATAATGATTGGAATATGGAGCATATTTTTTATGAGCTGATCAATCGCCGTAAAGATGAAAAAGTCATTTCCTATGCTGAAAGTCATGATCAGGCTCTCGTCGGGGATAAAACACTCATTTTCTGGCTTATTGATAAAGATATGTATTGGCATATGAGTAAATTTCACCGCAATTTGGTTGTGGATCGCGGAATTGCACTTCACAAAATGATTCGTATGATGACGATTACTACTGCGCGTGGAGGTTATCTCAACTTTATGGGAAATGAATTTGGTCATCCTGAATGGATTGATTTTCCGCGCGAAGGAAATGGTTGGTCTTATCACTATTGTCGTCGTCAGTGGAGTCTGCAGGATGATACCAATCTTTGCTATGAATTTTTGGCCAATTTTGATCGCGAGATGATTGCGCTCATGAGAGATCATAATATTCTGGCAATGGATGATCCCTATATTGTACATGTCCATTGTTCTGACCATGTCGTGGCATTTAAGCGTGGTGAATTTATCTTTGTTTTTAACTTTCATCCTGAGCAATCTTTTGTGGACTACTCCATAAAACTAGATGCAGGCTCATATGAAAAAGTTTTAGACTCCGATGCTTTACATTTTGGTGGTCAGGGACGAGTTGCTCAAAAGCAAACTTATTTCACCAATGGGGACGGGCGAGTTTCACTTTATGTTCCTAGCCGTACTATGATTGTTCTTCGCAAAAAATAAAGGAGAGATCTATTCGATCTCTCCTTTTCTATTGCACAGAGTGGTTATCTTGTTGCTCTTGATTTTTAAATTGATGCACAAATTCGCGATATTTTTGGGCGGGGATAAACTGCGCTGTGGTTTCATTTTGCTCCGCCATTTGTGCCGCTTTGAAGTCTTCAGTAATAATAACTGCGCGGTGAGTATTTTTTTCTGTTTCCATATTCTTTTCAATCTTTTCCCAAATGCCTTGGTTCATGGCGTGTTTGGTTTGCATGCGTGCGACTGGCGCTTGAGCATTGATATTGAAAAGAGTGCAATTTGTTAAATGAATTTTTTCTTCTTGCGTTTGATAAGAAGAGAGAATAAATCCAGCATCGACAAGTCGTGCACACTTCAGATTCATGCCTGAAAATAACCAATTGCGAATGAGTGATTGAGAAAGAAAATTCGCAAGAATTGATTGGAAGCCCGCAAAAGGACTTAATCCTTTTTCAAGATGGGTGAGCATGAACTCTGCATTCTCTGCTGCAATTTTGACATCCGCTCCGCTTGTCATTTCTAGGGCAATATCTTGTGCTCCATTTTTGTAGTCTACAACAACAGTTTGCGGGAGAGACAAAATGCTTAAGCTGATCTTTTGCAATTTTTCTTGGAGTCTAAGAATTTTTTCTCCTGTCATTTGTTTGGAATAGTTTTTATCAAGACCTGAGGATAGAAGATTTCCAGTGGATTCCGTTGAACTTATTAGGATTGAGTTGATTTCAATTCTACCAGCACTCCAAGCGAGAATACTTTCTAATTCAAAAAGCATCTCTGCATTAATGGCATGTTCACATTCTGGACGATCCAAAAGGATCTTCAAAGTTCGTGTTTCTTTTTCAAGGGAGACATTGAGAGTCGAGTAGTTGAAAAGATTTGCCATAACACCTTCCTGGTTTTTAGCCTAAACATCTTGTCTGGGCCGGCATTGTAAGAGACGAAATCCTTTTCATCCCTTAATAAAATTCTTCTAAATTATTTTGAAGCTGTCAAAAAAAAGGGCCGAAAAATATCGGCCCTGTAAGAAATTATGTGAAAAGCTCTAAAATTAGGGTCTTATCCCTGACTACCGTGCTCAAGAAATCGCTCGGCCCGGATAGCCGCTTGGCATCCTGAACCCGCAGCAGAGATCGCTTGACGGTAATATGTGTCTTTTACGTCACCACAGGCAAAAACTCCTGGAATATTGGTGTCAGGCTCTCCATTTTTCGTTTGAATAAAGCCATGGGCATCCAAGTCAATTTGTCCCTTAAGGAATTCGGTATTAGGGTGGTGGCCAATTGCATAGAAAAGGCCATCAGTTTTTCTTGATGTGATTTCACCGTTTTGGTTGTTTTTTACTTTAATTCCGGTAAGACCAGAAACTGGCTCATGCTCGAGCTCAACAACCTCTGTATTCCACAGAACTTCTACTTTGGGATTACTGAAAACTTTGTCTTGCATAGGCTTGGAACCGCGAAAGGCATCGCGACGGTGAATGAGATAAACCTTATCCGCAAATTTGGTGAGAAAATTTGCTTCTTCCAAAGCAGTATCTCCTCCACCTACTACGTGAACAATTTTTCCACGATAGAAAAATCCATCACAAGTGGCACAAGTGCTCACGCCACGTCCGATGAGCTTTGCTTCTTCTGCAAGTCCCATCACCTTAGCACTGGCTCCCGTTGCGATAATCACTGCATCTGCAGTATAAGTTTGTCCATTATCATTTTTGAGCACAAAAGGACGCTTACTCAAATCAGCTTCAACGATAAATTCGGATTTAAATCCAGCATTAAAGCGCATCGCTTGATTTTTCATATTATCCATTAATTCTGGCCCCATAACGCCTTCTGGGAAGCCTGGGAAATTTTCGACCTCAGTTGTTGTTGTGAGTTGTCCACCAGGTTGACGCCCTTCAAAAACAAGAGGATTTAAATCAGCGCGGGCAGTGTAAATTGCTGCTGTAAGGCCAGCAGGGCCTGTGCCGATAATAACTACAGGGTGATGAGTATTCATTTATTATTCCCCCTCTAGCTCTTCTTCGTCAGTTTCTTCAAGCGTCGTTTCTCCTGATTCATTGAGAACCTTTTGCTTAATCGCTTCTGGACGATCATCAGCTTCAGGGTTGAGCTCGTAATAGGCTCTTACAGACACTAAGTCGTCAGGATTAAGGGCTTCACCTTTTATTTTAAACTTTTCTCCTGTGATCGTGCATTTGTAGCGGTAGGTCTTTTCTTCTCTGTTTTTTCTTCTGGCCACTTTATTATCCTTTTGAATGATCATTAGGCTCTATTTATAAAAAAAATTGTGTAGCTTAGCAAGTCTGCGTAAAAATACTTACATTTCTGCAAAAAAGTCTTTAAAATTAACATATTATTTCTCATGGAGGGGAATTTTTTGAGGTGCATCACTTTCATTATATCTTTTTCCTTTTGGTTTGCATTTGGTGGGACTCTCGCACAAGCGAAGGAAGTTCAGCTTCTTGAATTTACTGATTCCAAAAAGACCATCATTTTCAATATTGGAAGATTTGATGGCGTGGAGCGCAATAATTTCTCTTCTATTGTAAATAAAGACCTAGTTGCTGTGGCAGAGGGCAAGGCTGAAAAGATTTATGATAATTACTCCATATGGTACCTCACCAAAATTCTGCGGCCAGAGCTTCTTAAAAAAGAAGCGACTTACTTTATTTTAGAATCAGAATCGCAAAATGCGCGCTTTGTTCCAAAGCCTGTTGACCGTCGTCTTCTTATTTCTCATACCTGGGGAAAACGCGGGCGCAAGCAGGTTATGAAAGATTTTAAACGAGGGTATGATTCTCGCCTAGTTCAGCGTGTCGATAAATATACTAAAGAAGAAGCACTTGATCCTGAGTTGGAGGCCGTGCCGGCCGTAGGAGATACTAAACCCCATCCGCAACGAGCCTATGGTGAATGGGTTTTAAAAGGAACCAAGCAGGATATTTCTAAAAAAAGAGTGAATGCCTTAGAATATGAGGAAGTTGTAGCGGCACCAGAGCTTACTGATGTGATGGAAGATTTCGAAAAGGCTAAACTTGAAGAGCGCGCTAATAATTATCAAATGGAAGGCGTAGAGCGAGTTATTAAAGAAACCGATCGCGATAAAACTGTTCCTGATCTTCAGGCTAAGGTGAGGGAAGAGCGTTTTGCTGCACTTGAGCGCGAGCGTATGCGTGAAGCAAGAAATCGCAAAATGAAAATAAGCCATATGGAGCGTTTGCGAGGTGCTGATTGGTCTGATGATATGTCCGATGACGAGCTTTCTGATTTTCTGAGCTTGCAGGGGATTCGCAGTGAGCAAATTCGTCGTCATCAGCTTTTAAAATCATGGCGTTCAGCGACTGTCTTTTGTTCGGTGGGAATGTCTGTTTTATCTTCTAGTTTGCCGGAAGGGGGAGAGACGCAGCCCAATCCTCATTATGATTTTGATGTGGGGATGGAGTATTTTTTAGAACATTTGAGTCGTCCTCTGAAACGTTTTGCCATTGGGGCTTCCTTCTTTTTTGTTTCAGATGATTATGTTGTCGATGATCTTTATTATGAATATATCGCCTATGGAATGGGGCTGCACTTGGATTATTATTTGTTTCATCATCCTGCGCGTGAAGACACTTTAATGCCCTTTGTCGGAATTGGTACAAATTTTGGATTGTCGACCAATAATGGAGAGCGTTTTTTTTCTGATGGAAATGAGATCTTTCGCGGAAAATATCAATACATTGACCGTCCTATTTATTATGTTGGACTAAAATATGCTTGGAATAACGGTTTAGGGGTTAAGGGAACTGTTTCTTATCATAATATTAATTTTGGGCTTGATGAGATCGAGGAAACGTCCTTACAGGACAATATTCCTAGTGAAATGGAGCTTAAAGACTATAGAGTTAATATCTCTTTAAACTATGCTTTTTAAAATGAGGTTAATTGTGGTGACATCGAGGTTTCTTGCATTCTTTTCTTTGTTTCTTTTTGCTGGCCCACTGTGGGCTTTAGAAGTTGATGAAAAGTTAACACTACGGGTTTTAAGTGTTTCTGATAGCAAAAAAACGGTCCTCATTAATCGTGGACAAGAAGATGGTCTAGCTCAAGGTGATCACGCCAAGTTCTTTTTAACCACTGGTGTTGTTGCTCGTGGGGTTGTGGTAAAGCTTTCCCCCACGCGTTCTATTTGGTCTTTATACCGCCTCGTTGATCCCGACAATATTAAACCCGACTGGGTAATGAATCTTAAAATAACGAAAGAAGTCACCATAACTAAAGACCCCTCCAAGATGATTATCGATGAGCCGCGCGCTAATGTGTCGACGGATCTTGCGGCGGGGATTCCTCTAGCCGATGGTGCTGACGATGTGGACCATAGCCTTGATCAAAAAGCACAAGCTGATCTTGCTTTTTTACAGCAAGATACAGCTCGCGTATCAGATATCTCATCGCGCTTTGTCGAAATTAATCTTGGCCTTGGCTTAGGGACTTTTTCGTCTTCTCTTGCCAATAATAGTCAGTCAGAAGATACAACAACTGCGGTGAATGGTTCAAATAGCAGTATTGAACTTATTGCGGGCTTGGAAATTTATCCTCGCAATGTTCATGCCTGGTATGGAGCTTTCTCATTTATGCCTCTCTTGCGTTATGAGAGTCAGAAAATTTTGGCGGGTGATGGGCAGAGTCTATCTCGTGATATTACGGAATATGGATTGCGCCTCTCTTGGTATCCTTTTAGAAAACGAACTCACAATTTGACTGATACTTTTATCCCCTTTGCCAGTGCGGCAGGAGGTATGGGGAAAGTTTTGGATTCCTATACCATTACGACTTCAGCGGCAGGGGAACAAATTTTTGAGAACACTGGAAGCCTCGTTTTTTGGGAAGTGGGCGGTGGCTTTAAGTATTTTTTGAGCAATGGTTTTGGTCTAAAAACCGAAGTTTCTTATCTTGCTCGCAGCACGACTTATCAGATTTTGACAACTGATGCTGCGGAGGAAATAACTTGGACTGATGCTTCTGCTGGTGTCAAAATATCCACTTCTTTCGCTTATCGTTTTTAAGTTTATAATTTT
>QKCN01000024.1 GCA_003245675.1 Bacteriovoracaceae bacterium
CCCTCTTTCATTAGATCATCCATGTTAAGTTTAATTCTTTGACGCTCGTCTCCATTTTTTCGAAGAATAAGAACTGCATTTGCTTTAGCAAATTTAGTAAAGCCTCCTGATGCAAGAATGACATCAAGAATCCTCATCCCTTCTCTATAGAGAAAAGGCTGAGGGGCGTTAACTGCCCCGACAACATAAACTTTATTAAGATCATTTGTAGGCAAAAAAAGAATATCCTCGGTTTGAAGGTTAACATCGGTTTTAAGATTACCATTATTAAAAAGCTCATAAATATCAATAGGTAATTTTTCCCCTTTACGCATCAAGTAAGCCTTTTTCAAATCGACATTTGCAATACCTTCTATCCCACAAAGAAATTTAAAAAGAGAGGTCCTTGCACTTAGATTAACCACACTTGGAGGAACACCTCCACCAGAGATATAAATACGATTATTAGTAATTGTAGATACTGTGACAGTAACGATAGGGGTCTTTACATAGACATCTAAAACCCTAGTTAGCTCTTTACTCAGTTCTACCGGAGTCAAACCTGAAGCGACAACATCACCTATTGCAGGGAGAGTAATCTTCCCATCAGGCCTAACTGCAACTTGAACACTCAAATCAGGGACGCCCCAAACAGAAATACTGAGGCCGTCGCCATCGCCAATGACATAATCACCGCCCCAGGCGGGATTTAAACCAAAAAAAACAGACAATAACAAACAAAAAGTTATTTTTTTCATGTAAATTATCTTCCTCCACGTCCGAAAAGAACAACCTTGACAGTTTCCAAAACTATGAGAAAATCAAGTAACAATGAATAATTTTTTATATAATATAAATCATAACGAAGTTTCTCTAAGGCATCTTCATCAGAGGCACCGTAAGGGTAGCAAACTTGGGCCCAGCCGGTTACTCCGGGCTTCATAAAGTGCCGCTTAGAATAATAAGGGATTTTCTCGTTTAGTCTTTCAACAAACTCCGGCCGTTCTGGCCTTGGCCCAACAAAACTCATATCCCCCTTAAGCACATTATATAATTGAGGAATTTCATCCAGTCTTGTTTTTCTTAAAAACTTACCGACATGAGTAATACGTGGATCATTTTCAGTTGCCCACACTGCACCACTTTCTTTTTCAGCGTTTTGTCGCATCGTACGAATTTTATAAATGGTGAACGGCTTTTCTCTTTCACCGACTCGAGTTTGACGAAAAAATATCGGTCCGGGCGAGTCAAAACGAACCAGCAATGCGACCAATGGCCAAAGTGGCAAAGCCAAAACTATGCCAAGACAAGACAAAAAAATATCAAAAAACCGCTTATAAAAACGCCAAAAGGGCGTTATGCGAAATCCATCAGAATAAAGAAACCAACTAGGCTGGATATGTTCAATGAGTAACTTGCCATTAGTTTCTTCATAAAATGATACTGCATCAACAATATCCGCTCCCTCAAATTTACAACGCAATAGTTCACGAACAGGAAGCACTCCGCGACGCTCAGTAATCGCTACAACCAAACGGCTGGCCTTTCCCTGTCCAACCAAATCAGTGATATCATCAATATGCCCAACAATCTGCGCCCGGGGAACAGTAACGATATCAGCGGGGGGCTGAATAAATCCGGCAAAAACATATCGACCGGTGCTTTGATTTAAACTTTTTTGAACAGCTTGAGCAAGGGGACCGACCCCCATGATAAAAACTTGGTTAGCCAGCCTAGGAAGTCTCAATATCTTGAGAAAAACCAGATGGGCCAACAACTGAAAGCCCCCGAAGATAAGTAAGGACAGGGAAAGATATCCTCGCCCAATCATAGTAACAGGAAATATGTAATAAAAGGCCGAAAGAATAAAAAAAGCCAACATTATTGAAATAGCGGTGCGTGCCGCCAAATCAAGCTGTGATGGACGCCCAGTCCAACGATACATTTCACAAAAGTAGGCTGAAAAAATAGCTACAACGTAAAAAACTGCCAATCGGAGACCAAATGGCCCTAAAAAGGTTATCATATTAAACGTACTGTCGAAGTAAAACAGATAACCTAAGACAAGAGCTAAAATAGCAAGCAGAGCGTCTATCAACACCAAGAAAAAAGTCAGCCGCTGCATTAGCATGCCCTCAAAGACTCCCTATTTTATTGATTTTAGAACTTTTCTGGCCTGCTCAGCTTCCGGCCCCGGGCCGATATCAATAACAGCCTGTAAGGCTTTGCGTGCATTAACGTTATTTCCTACCGCCAACAAAGCCTCTCCCAAGTGTAAACGAACAGCGGGAACATTAGGCAATAAATCTGCCGCTTTATTTAGAATGTTAACAGATTCTTCATTTCGTCCATTTTTCAGTAAAAGATATCCCACGGTATCCATAATGGCAGGATTCGCAGGTTCACCACGGAAGGCTTTAATAGCCAAAGCCAACCCCTCTTTGGGATCTCCAAAATTCCCGGCGTAGAGGTAAGCTAAATTATTCATGGCGGGAACATAATTTTCATTCTTAGCCAAAACCTCACGATAGAAGTTTATAGCCTTTTTTTTCTCACCTAATTGATCATAAATAGCACCTAAAGCAAAAACACCTTGAACAAAATCTGGATTAGACTCACGTAATTCAGTTAAAACTTTAATAGCAAGGTCAGTACGTTTACTTCCAGCATAAAAAGCTCCCAATCGATACAGCAAAAGAGACTTTTCCTCATTTCTAACATGTTCAAGCCCATTTTTTAAAATTGACTCAGCCTGATCAGGGTCACGCTGGGATTGATAAATAGAAGACATTAAGCTATATCCATAAGCTAACTCTGGAGAATCATCAATTTTCTGCTGAGCCAATGTAAGGGCTTTTTCTTTGTCACCAATTTTGAGCCAAGCGCCAATCAACAATGGAAGCCCTGTTTCCGGCTTAATCTCATCTAGTTTTTCAAACAACTTAATTGCCTCATCTGGCTTTTTTTGATCAAGCAACAATTTGCCGCGAAGTTCCAGAATCTGTGGATTGTCTGGATGGGCAACATATGCATCCTCAATTACCCCAGCAAAAGCAGATTTATCTTTATTGCGGAGAAGATATCCCGCTTCAGCCAAAAATCCTTCTACACTTCCAGTCTCTCGTGCGGCCTGATAATAGGCCCTGGCCTCAGCCTCATTCCCCTGAATTTCTGTTAGGGCAGCCAATGAAGTAAGAGCTTTAATTTGTTTAGGATCAATTTTTAGTATAGCTTGATATTCTTCGATAGCCTTATCTCGTTGTCCCGTCGAAAGATAATAATTAGCCAAATTAAAATAAGGTGTGAAATAATTAGCTTTAGCCTTCTTGGCATTTGTTAGTGCCGCAATGGCCTTGTCAACTTGTTTTTGGGCAAAAAATGCTGCTGCCATAAAATTATAAAGAATAGCATCTTGTTCTGTACCATCCAATCCCTCTTCCAATGTTTTTATTGCATCGCTATATTTTTTTTCTCGCAGATACAGAGAGGCGAGCATAAACCTTGAATTACGCCCTTCAGGAGAAACATCAACAGCTTTCGATAGTTCAATTTCAGCCGCGTCTTTATTGCCTTTAGAAATGCTGATTAATCCCTTTTTCAGGTAAACATCTGCCAACGAAGAATCCAAAGTACTAGCCTTATCAAGATATTCCATAGCTTTATCATATTCACCCTTAGCTACATACGCGCTACCAAGAATATTATAAGCTATGGCATTGTTACTATCATATTCCAGTACTTTTGATACGTTATAAATAGCGTCATCGAATCTTTTTTGTCGCAATAAAACTGTCGCAAGCATTAATCGTGATGGTGTATGCCTAGCTTGGACATCAAGTGCCCGCTGAAATTGGCTCAACGCTAACTCATAATGACCCAAACGATATTCAGCTAACCCAAGATAATAATACCCACCGAGGTCAGGCATTCCTTGCAATGATTCCCGAAGTTTTATCGCGGAATCTTCAAAATTCTCTTGCGAAAAACTGATCAGACCAGCCAAGCGCATGCCTGCAGGATGTTTAGGAAAACGTTTTTCTAGTTCGTTAGCAACTTGCTGTGCGCCCTCCTTATCTCCCAAATCAAGCAAAAACATACCAGTTAAAAAGCGAGCACCAATATCATTAGGATCAATCGTCAAAACCTGCCGGTATGCATCTAGCGCTTCTTTTTTATTTCCTTGGCGGGTTTCAAAAGTGGCAAGTAAAAAATAGACTCTTTTGTCATTAGAGAAGTTTTTTACCATGGATTCCAATAGTGACCGAGCCTGCTCTTTCCAATTCAGTTGGATATATATTTGTGCTAAGTATAAGTATGGAGAAATATTATTTTTATCTAAATCAATCGCTTCTAGGAACGCCTCCTCGCCGCCGGGCAAATCGCCACGCGCGACTAAAATTCTGCCTTGATATTCTCTCGGCAAAGAATTTT
>QKCN01000034.1 GCA_003245675.1 Bacteriovoracaceae bacterium
GATAAATAGGACAATGGCTAAAACCATAGCCCAGCGAAAAAAGAACGAGAAAAAGCCTGCCGTTTCTGCGGGTGTCGTCTCAAAGGCAATTTCAAAAGCAGCTGGTGTTAACTGAACTTGAAAGAGCTTTACATGTAAAAGATCAGCAAGTGCCGGAATCAAAGAAATAGCAAAATAGATCCAAAGATAAGTTTTTTGCCTTTTTTTCATAAAAAGGACAGGCATCACGAGAGGGGCCGAAAATAAAACTGCATAAAGCGCATAACGACTTAAGAATTCATTAAAAAAAGTGGAGTATAAATAAGGTGCTAATGAAAAATACCCTGCATAGAGGAATAATAAAACGAATGATAACATAAATAATCCTAGTTATAATTTTGTCTAACATACCCCAACAAACGCCCATTTTTCAATACATTAGGATTTCATTTAGTCTCAATCACTTGCATAAATCCCTTAGAAATAGAGCAATAGACAAATACGTCTGATTGACGTAAAATATTAGGGAGCTAAAATGAGGGTCATCTTAGATAGAGTAAACAAAAAACTAAGATATATACCTCCACATATGTTAGTCAGATTACAACACTGGATTAAACAATTAAAACTAATTGGAATTGAAGAGCTTAGAAAACACCCCGGCTACAGAGATAAACTCCTAAAAGGGGAAAGAAAAGGACAGCGTTGTATACGTCTTTCAAAGTCTTGGCGAGTATTTTACATAGAAGAAAATGATAAAATCATTATTTTGGAGATTAACCATCATGAATACTAAAAATAAACATTATACAGACTTAGATCTAGAAGCCGAATATGGGCCCCTTACTTTTGGAAAGTCTTTATGGGCATACCGAAAATGTGAAGAAATTTCTCAGAAAGACTTTGCTAAAATGCTCGGTATCTCCATTTCATCCCTTTGTGATTTAGAAAAAGAAAGAAAAATTCCAAGTGCAGAACGCGCAGCACGTATTGCGAAACTTCTCCAAGAACCTGTTATTTTTTGGGTCCAATTAGCACTGCAGGATCAAATAAGAAAACAAGGATTAGATTTAAAAGTTTCTGTGGCTTGATTATTTCAAGTACTGCAAAAAGTCTTTAGCCAACTGTTCATAAGAAAAACGCTTCACAACAGCGTCTTTCCCTCGCTGCCCCATTGCCCTTCTCTCTTCACTAGAGCTATTTAAAGCTTTTTCCAAAGTCGCCTCTAAGGCAGTCACATTTTCTGCTTCCAAAGACCAACCACAAGCACATTCTGTCACTAAGTCATTCCCTGCAGTCACCGCGGAGATAATAGGTTTTGCCACCATCATATAATCAAACAATTTATTTGGACTTACCCCAAAACGAAAAAGAGGTTGCTTTTGTAGGCTAATATAAAGAAAATCCATCAACTCAAGATGACCAATAAGCCCAGCTTTAGAAACTCGATCCACAAAAAAGACATTAGAAGAATTTTTAGCAAGTCCAACAAGCTTTTCTTTTTCAGGACCGCCGCCAATCAGAATAAAAGCTAAACGATTTTCAAATTTTTTAGCGGCTTCAATAAAAATATGTAAAGCATTGGGAACTCCATGAGCTCCTGCATAACAAATTGTCTGCATCCCTTTTTCTTTAAGATCGGAGACGAGAGTTTGGAAACTTTGAGTTGCTGCCTCCGCTGCCTGCCATTCGTCGAGATCAATTCCATTAGGAACATGGGCCCAACGCTCTTCTTCTACTCCCTGTGATTTTAAATACTCATAGGTTTTAGGCAAAATAGATACAATTTGATCGGCCGTCTTGTGCATAAAGCGCTCGGCCATTCTCATAACCATTATAAAAGGATGCCATTTACTCATATTCCCCAATTCCATAGGTGAAAGTGGCCAAATATCATGCAGCTCAAAAACTAATTTGGCGCCAGACAAACGGGCAATTAACCAAATAGGAAAGATATCAAGAGGATATGTAGAAGACGCTACCACGGCATCTGGTTTCAATTTTAACCAGCGAAAGAGATTTAAAAAAAGCTGGCCCACAAAAACAAAAATATTTATGACGCGCTTAACGCCATTACCTAAATAAGGAGGTGTCCACAACCAAAAATAGCGGACTCCATCCACCTCTTCCGTAAAACAATCTGGCTGTTGATGCCTTTGATGGGCAAAACGCGATCCCACCACCGTCACTTCGTGCCCATCTCTTACCCAATATTTAGCAAGGTAATGAGGACGAAAGGCCATTCCATATTTGGGGCCACCGCTGTAGTGATTAACAAAGAGGATCCTCACTTGCCGCCTCCAGAAATAATGGTCTTAATGGTTTTTAAAATAATGGCAAAATCCAACCAAATATTTCTATTTTTTAAATAATACAAATCGTACTGGTGTTTTTGAGTAGAATCATCGTTGGAATTTCCGTATTTGTAATTGATTTGTGCCCAACCAGTAAGACCGGGCCGAATAAGGTGACGCTCATTGTAAAAACGAATTTTCCGAGAAAGTTCATCCACAAATTCAGGACGCTCGGGCCGAGGACCAATCAAACTCATATCACCTTTTAGGACGTTCAAAAGCTGCGGAACCTCATCCAGACGAGTCTTTCTCATTATTTTACCGAGGGCCGTAATGCGCGGATCATTATTTTGCGACCACTGCGCACCGTCTTTTTCAGCATCAACGACCATAGTTCTAAATTTATACAAAGTATAAGGACGGCCGAAACGCCCCACTCTCTTTTGAGCGTAAAATATAGGCCAACCATGAAAGGCTAAAAGTACAAAAAGAAAAGGAACAAATAAAGGAATGAAAATAATAATTCCGGTCAAAGCTAATAATTTGTCAACCAACCACTTCAGGGCATCATCAACTTTAGAAACACGTTGCCCGCAGTATTCCAAGAGCCAAGAATCATCTAGAGATGCGAGTGGAATCTTGCCTAAAGTATTTTCGATAAAGTTGGAAACTTCGTAAATGCGAACTCCACGTTTTAATAGAACAAACATCAAAGGATGAAGCGACTCATCCTTTAAAATCGATTTAGAAAAAACCAAAATGGAATAAGGAAGTTTCTTTGAAGCAATGGCCGTTTCCAGTTCATTTTTAATACGATCAGCTCCATGCCAAGGAAAGAGGGTTTTTACCAAATTCAATCCCAGATGCTTTCTATCAGCTAAAAATGTCTGAAATTCACGAATAGTAGGGTCTTCTGCCATCATGGCAATATTCACCTGCATAAAAATAGGTGAAAAGAAATGATAGAAGAGTTGGCGCCAGCCGCCTAAAATCACAAAGACAATTAAAGCATGAAGCATCAACGTTTTCTTAGGAGCAAAAGGCATTTTGGCCAAATAAAAGTAAACAAACGCCAAAAGAATATTGATAAAGGTCGCTCGTGCTGTTGAAGTCAAAAGGCTAGAAGCCTTAATGGTTCTAACAGAATAAAGACCTTCAATATAAAAAACAAGAATCCAAAGTAAATGCAAGGTAAGATAATTCCAAAAAGCAACAGTATAAACTTCCTGAGCTCCCCCTAATAAGCTTTGCAGAATAAGAGTTATAAAAAGAGAAAGACTCAACACACAAATATCTCCAAGAAGCAGCAAAGTATTTTTAAGTGCGTGTGACATTTCTCTTTTCCTTTTTAATTATGCTTTAACCACGTTTTCCAAATGTCCAGAATAAACACCACGAGTATCAATAATCAGTTTGGCATGCTCTTGAATCAATTTAAAATCGAACTTTTTGTGATGTGTTGCCAAAACAATACAATCATATGAAGCAATTATTTCAGGATTTAGCTCAACGCTGGAAAGTTCAAAATTATGTTCTCTCATTTTAGGGAAGATCAAAACATGGGGATCGGAATATTCAACCAATGCACCTTTGGCCCTTAGAAGTTCCATAATATGCACCGATGGAGACTCTCTCATATCATCCACATTGGGCTTATAAGCAATTCCCAAAACAAGAACTTTACTTCCCTTCAAAGACTTTTCGCGCACATTCAAAGCATCAACAGCTTTGTCCACAACGTATTGAGGCATTGCCCCGTTAATCTCTCCCGCTGTTTCGATAAAACGAGTATGAAGTCCGTACTCACGGGCCTTCCAAGTCAAATAGAAGGGGTCAATTGGAATACAGTGACCACCAAGACCGGGACCAGGAAAATATGGCGTAAACCCAAAAGGCTTAGTAGCCGCAGCGCGAATCACTTCAAAAATATCAATACCCATTTTGTCTGCCACAATTTTCATTTCATTCATCAGACCAATGTTGACGGCACGGTGAATGTTTTCCAAAAGCTTGGTCATTTCTGCCGCACGAGTAGAACTCACGGGAACTACTTGGTCAATAACAGGAGTGTAAAGGGCAATTCCCACCTCTACACAATTGGGAGTTGTTCCCCCACAAACCTTAGGAGTTGTTTTAGTATTAAAATCGCCGCGCCCTGGGTCTTCGCGTTCAGGTGAATAAACGAGAAAGACATCTTCACCGACAATTAAACCTTGCTTTTCAATACGCGTTTTTAATTCTTCATCAGTTGTACCAGGATAAGTGGTACTTTCCAAAGACATCACTTGTCCCTTTTTCATATAAGGGACGATGGCATCAACGGTATCGGTCACAAAACTCAAATCGGGCTCACGGTACTTATTAAGAGGAGTGGGCACACAAATGATAATGGCATCCACCTCGGAAATTCGTTTAAAGTCCGTCGTGGCTTCAAAACCAGTTTTAACGGCATTATTAATATGTGCTGCAGGAATGTGCTCAATATAGCTATGTCCTTCCATCAATGTTTTAACTTTTCTCACGTCAATATCAAAACCTACGACTTTATACTTTTCTTCGTTGTAACGAAGCATAAGAGGAAGTCCCACATAACCAAGACCCACAATACCAATAACCGCATCTTTGTTCTTCAATCTACCGATGGTGTTTTTCATAACCACTCCTTAGAAAATTTATTACTTATTTTTTAATTCTCTATAACCAATATTTCCTTGGCGCATGTTTTCGGGAAGATCTGCATCTTCATCCAAATCCAAACACTTCAAGGTATTCTCATCAATCTGCTTATAACGAAACTTCGACTCAGGACAAGTAAACACTCCTTCACTATCTGCATCTTTTAAGGGATGGCCATGGCGACTCATCCAGCCAATGCGCTTGGCAGGGACACCTGCCATAAAGGCATAATCTGGAATGTTTTTAGTCACAACGGCACCAGCGGCAATAAAGGCATAGCGACCAATCGTGTGACCACACACAATAGTTGAGTTAGCCCCAATGGTAGCCCCTTTTCTAATCCAGGTTTTTTCATAAAGGTTTTTTCTTACGATTTGTGAACGGGGATTAGAAATATTGGTGAGCACACAGGATGGCCCCAAGAAAACATCATCATCCACCTGCGTTCCCTCATAAATGGAAACATTGTTTTGAACCTTAACATTATTGCCAATAGTCACACCTGAATGAACGGCAACATTTTGCCCAAAACTACAGCGCTCACCAATAACGGCGTCTTTCATCACATGACAAAAATGCCAAATACGTGTTCCCTCACCAATTTGGCAAGGCTGATCAACAAAACTCGATTCATGTACAAAATAATTCATATTCTTCTCTCTATTTTCTAAGTTCTTTGACGATATTCGCACTCGCCTTTCCGCCGCCATATAGGTCTTGGGAAAAATCAGACTCGCGCTTCATCATCAACTCTAAATTGCTTAAAATGTCTTCTCTGGAAGCTCCCGCTAATACATTGTAACCACTCTCGATGAGTTCCACCCATTCGGTTTCATCTCGCAAAGTCACACAGTGTTTGCCAAAAAAGAAAGCTTCTTTTTGAAGTCCACCACTGTCTGTCATCACCAAACGGCAATTTTTCAAAAGTTCAATCATATCGAAATAACCCACGGGATCGACAATTGTAAAATCAGGCCTGATGTTTTCTTTGGCCAAAATGTTTTTAGTGCGAGGGTGTAGAGGCAAGAAAACGGGAAGTGATTTATTCACCTCATTCAAAGCATCAACAATGGCGCGCAGACGTTCTGGACGGTCAGTATTTTCAGCCCGGTGAATCGTCCCTAAAATGAATTCCCCTTTTTTAAGATTGTTTTTGGCAATAACCTGCGAACGCTCCTCTGAGGTCTGGGCATAAAAAAGAGCGGCATCTTGCATCACATCGCCCACATCTTCGATGCGGCAATGGCAAAGGCGCTCATAGCCTTCAGCTTGCAAATTTTTAACAGCTGTTTCTGTCGGACAAAGCAACAAGCTTGATACGCGATCAGTCAACACGCGATTAATCTCTTCAGGCATTTTCATATTAAAGCTGCGAAGTCCAGCCTCCACATGCGCTACACGCACATGCAATTTAGAAGCAGCAAGGGCACCAGCCAAGGTAGAATTGGTGTCACCGTAAACCATGACCCAATCAGGCTTCTCTTTCAAGATTACTTCTTCTATTTTTAAAAGCATTTGCCCAGTCATGGCACCATGGTTCAGGCCATTGATGTCCAAAAAGTAATCAGGTTTTGGAATTTCCATCTCATCAAAAAAGATATCACTCATATTGGCATCATAGTGTTGCCCTGTATGAACAATCACCTCTTGAATATCGTCGTGCTTTTTAATTTCACGACTAACTGCCGCGGCCTTTACAAACTGAGGACGAGCGCCAACGATGGTTATTATCTTCATTAGGATTTCCTTAAGTCACTTACAATCTTAATTCCAACGCGGGCATCGTCTAAACCAAAACCACGCCCTGCCATAATTTCCTTGTAAACGATCGTATGAAGATCGGTAAAGCCTTCTGAAAACTCGAACTCTTCGCCGTCGATTTTAATAGAACGAAAAGTAGATTTTCCTGCATCTTTTGCTTGCTGTGGAAGGCGATGGCGATCAACAGAAAGAACCCAATCGATCTTGGCATTTTCAAGTTCCAATTTACCACTCATATAATCGGGCTCATTGGCAATCAATTCATTTTTAGTCACATCTCCAAAAATCCAAACCAACATATCATAAAAATGAATACCGATATTATTAGCGAGTCCACCCGATTTTCGCACATCGGCCTTCCAAGACTTGTGATACCAAGGACCACGCGATGTGAAATACGAAAGAGAAATGTCATACATTTTAGCTGGTGCAGCCTTAATCTTATCGCGAAGAGCGATAATGGCCTGGTGAGTACGTAACTGCAATACGGTAAATACCTTCTTGCCTGTTTCTTTTTCCACTTGTGCAATCTCATCAATGTCAGCAGGGTCGAGCACCAATGGCTTTTCGCAAATAACATTGGCACCTTTTCGGAGGGCATATTTGATATGGTATTTGTGCATATAATTAGGAGTCGCAATGCTTACGAAATCCACTTGTTTATCGTGAAGATAATCCACAAATTCTTCAAAAGTTGTGAAGAAAGGAACATCAGGAAAACGACTATCGATAGCTCCCACTGAATCATTGACGTCATAAGCGGCAATTAAATTATTACCTGTATCTTTTATGGCCTGCATATGTCTGGGGGCAATGTATCCACCAGCTCCTATTAAAGCAAAATTTTTCATGGCTTTCTCCTCATGTATTTGATGCCTAACATGGCATTTTTTAAGTGAAAAGTCATCAAAAAGGACCCTTAAGAATTTAGTGAAAATGCATTCGATGCTTTCAAAACAACACACTGCAAAAAGACATCAAACGCCCCTGTTAAATATATTTTGTGACATCGGGGATCTCCAAATTTAATCAATCATGATTACTAAAGTTTATTCAATTTTGCCAATACGAAGCTCCTGCCCGACAATCATTCGCATACTCTAACGACTCAAGGACATGCGTAAATTATTGACACCTGTATATTATCCCCTATTGGAACGACCCTAAGCACCTGAAAACAGGTGATCATATTGGCTCGATCTTTGCATTTTTAGCTCCTGAAATATATTTATTTGAGGAAATAAACTATGCGTTTGTTCATTCTTTTGACCCTATTAACGACTTCTTTGCCCCTAATGGCCAGCATGAGCGTACCACTAGAGGTGGTTGATGATCCCAACCTTTACTCTCTCTACAAAATCAATCTCGCCCAAGTTGATGCAGAAAGTGACAGCGTAACAGTCCAAGGGCCAACTCTCTATCCAGAGCAAACGGATAACAGAAGAAATTTCAGCTACAAAATCATGCACTCTTTTAAAATCTCCAAGCGCGATTACTTTCTACAAAAAATGATGGCTGAAGGAATTTTTGAAGCACGTACAGGAAGTGGTGCAGGTGTAGGAACGGCTTTTCTCGTGGCCAATAATCTTGTGCTCACTAACGAACATGTCGCCGGCACCAATGACAAAAAAAGAGAATGTGGAAAATTTGGTGTTTACCTCGCAGATAATAGCTTTATTTCCTGCCAAAAAATTCACTACTGTAACGCAAGACTAGATTTCTGCCTCGTCGAGCTAGAAAGTGATATTAGTGCCAACGCGCGCATCCTCTCGCTAGATCCCAATCCTGATTTTGGCAAAAACAAAGAAGTCTACTTAGTCGGTAATGCTGATGGTGAAGGACTGCAAGGATCGAAAGGGCGCGGCATCATTCAAGATAAATATAACGGTGAGCTACTCAAGCACTATGCACCCAGCCTTGGTGGTAACTCTGGATCCCCGCTCTTTAACGGACATGGCAAAATTATGGGAATAAATCACTCTTCGGCATCAGAAAGAAATATGGTGAAAGATGAGTTCGATCACATCATTCCTCTCGATGAATATGAAGGCAACTCTAACCGCACGTTCAAAATGCAAATCCCCAATGTTTCCAAATACACTGTCAATTATGGAAGCTCTTCAGCGGCAATGCTCAAACACCTTCAAGACAATATCGCTGCAGAAGTATTTGAACAAATTTCTCAAGGAGAAGATGTTTCAGAAGAAGAACTCAACACCTATATCACAGCGCAAGAAGAGAAAATAGGTGCACTAAACGCCTTTCTATCAACTCTTGATTTTGAAGCAACACTCTTAAGTTGCGCCTATGAAAACAAGCTTATTCTCGATGGGCGCTCATGGGTCAGCTCTAACCAATACACCATTAAAAAGATTAGACTCTCTATTAATAATTTTTGTCTGCGTTTCATCGACAATCAAAGCGATATGAACGATGAAGATAAAAGTAAAATGAAAGTTCAACTCAGTACCCAAATGAGCCGCATCTTCAACTCTTTGGCATACCCCATCAATGATAGCGATTGGGAAGAGGCGATCACCAAATGTGCGACTGAGCAAAACACTATTGCCAATGATTGCTACCCACAACAAATCATTCGCAACAAAATTAAAAGCCACGCACTCCAACTCAACAATACTCAAATTAAATCACTTGTTGAAATCTATCGCGATATCAATGTTATTCAGGAACCTGCGCAATTTGATAGCATGAAAACAACAATAATCGCGAAACAACTAGAAAAAGAAATCAACACTGACTTTATTTTTGAAACGCTGATGAATATGAACCAAATCAATTTCAATCAGACCGCGCCAGCCGAAACCCTTTCATTTAAGAGACAACTCGCAAAAATTGCCAAAGAAATTGGATTCACCCCACATGACAACCCAGAACTTTGGGAAGAAATTGAAAATAAACTTCAAGATAAAGCACAAACATCTGAATGGAATAAAATTTTCATCGATTTTGAAGACTGGGTAGTTCTTCCCTATACCGTTCATCGCAAAAAAGTATTTGGAAAAGATAAAAATCCTGAAATTTTTAAGGCAATGATCGACCGTTGGGAACGCGCTAGCATATTCGACGAAACACAACGCCAAGAACTTGCAAATCACCTTTCAGGTAAAATTAAATAGGAGTCATTAATGAGCAGCTTGTTAAAACTAAGTAGCATTCTTTCTCTCCTGGTTCTCAACTCTGCCTGGGCCGGCATTACTGGAATTCGCCCCCAAGTTGAAGATGACCCCAACCTTTACTCTCTCTATATGATTGACGATAGCGTAGTCGACTTTAAAAGCAATAAAGTTACGGTTAAGGGACCAACTCTTATGCCTGAGCAACGTGTTGAAGAAAATTTCAACTATGGAAAAATGCGCAGTTTCAAAATTAATAGGAATGACTATTTTCTACAAAAAATGATGGCCGAAGGTATCTTTGAAGCACAAACAGGCTCAGGAACATCCGTTGGGACAGCATTTCTTGTGGGTGAAAATCTCGTACTCACTAATGAACACGTGGCAGCCACCGACAATCAAAAGCGCCAATGTCGCAAATTCGGAATCTATCTTCCCGGACAAGAATTCGTCTCTTGCCAAAAAGTCCACTACTGTAATCACGACTTAGACTTTTGTCTCGTTGAAATGAGTACATTAAAAGATGGAAAAAATCTAAGCTCCAAAGCAAGAGTCCTATCCCTTGACCCCAAAGCAAAATACAGTAAAGATAAAGAAGTCTATTTAGTTGGTAATGCCAATGGACGAGGTATTCAAGGTTCCAAAGGTCGCGGATTCACCAAAGACGAATCAAATGGCGATAAAATTACTCACTATGCACCAAGCCTAGGCGGAACATCAGGATCTCCTCTATTTGATTCGTACGGAAGAGTCATGGCCATCAACCACTCCTCTGCTTCTGAAGTGATTATGGTGAAAGATAAATCAGGAAAAATGACTCCTTATAAAAACTGGAGTCAGATTGGAAAAGACTCTCAACTTGTTCGCTACCAACTCGAACGCGTCTCAAAATATGCCGAAAACTATGGAACAAGTGCAGCAGCGATGCTCAAAAATTTGAAGAAAAACATTCCTGCGGCTGTTTATAATAAAATCTCGCAAAGCAAATACATTAGTAACGATCAGCGGACTGCATTTATCGATGAATTAGAAGAACAACAATATCTCGTTGAAAATTATTTAAATGACATCCCCTTGGAAGAAACGCTACTAAACTGTGCTCAAAATAATAAAGCCGCTCTTAATGGACGAGTTTCTCTTGGGGCGAATGTTTACACAATCTCCAGTGTTAACATCCCAAGCAACAATACTTGCCTTAACTTTATTGATGACTTAAGCGATGCCAATGACAAAACTAAGCAAAAACTAAAAATTAAATTAAGTAAAAAACTTAACGGCATCTACAACACGCTTAATCAAACAATAGACGATGGCGCATGGAAAAAGGCCATGAAAGAATGTCTTGAACAAGACAAGAGCTTTAAAGAAGAATGCGTATACAAACACATCATCGACAACAAATTGAAAAAGAAAGAATTGAACTTTACAGAAGATCAACTTGCAGAAATCGTACAAATTTATCGCGATGTAAAAGTCTTAGAAAAAGCAATGCTCTATAAATATAATTTTAAAGATATTATTGTTTCACTCATCGAAAAAGAAATGAATGCAGAATTTGCTTTCAATGTTTTAATGGGGCTGGATGGAATCGAATATTATACGGATTCAATCATTTTCTATGACGATAGTAGTAATATTGCAGGCTGCAACTCCTTTAAAACGCAGCTACAAAAGATCGTCGATTCACTAGGACTTGATCCTGCAGATGATGGCGAAGTCTGGAAAGAAGTTGATCATCACTACTCTTATAGCACCGCAGATGGAGAATGGAAAAAACAGCTCGACTCATTTTCCAAAAACGTTGCCCGGCCATATTCTGAGCAGAAGAAAAAAGTTTTCAGCAAAAAGAAAAATATCGCGCTACTGAAGAAGCTCGTCAAAGAATGGGAATATGCTGAAACATTAAATGAGCAACAAATACAAAAACTCGTTGAGCATTTTTTTAAAAGGATTAAATAGAAGGGGAAAAAAGAAAAATGGCGCAACCGGCAGGAGTCGAACCTGCGACCACTTGATTCGTAGTCAAGTACTCTATCCAACTGAGCTACGGATGCGCGATTTGTGGAGGCAGAATAGTAAAAAAGTCCTAAAAAATCAATACTCTTCATAAAAAAAAGGGGCAACCAAAAGGTTGCCCCTAATATTTCAATCGCTTAGCCTCTATTTTACATACAAGCAAGACCCAAACTGACTTCAAAATGAGCCTTGGCATGAGCACAAGCTGGGCAAAGATCAGGTGCTTCATTGCCTTGGTGGTTATAACCACAGTTGCGACAACGCCATGTTTTCTGCTCTCCACGCTTGAAAACTTCATTCTTTTCAATGTTTTTGCAGAATTCTAGATAACGATTTTCGTGATATCTCTCCGCAATTGCAATTGATTCAAAAGTATCAGCAATTTCTTTGAATCCTTCTTCGCGCGCAATTTTAGCGAAGTTAGGATACATTTCTGTCCACTCATGGTTCTCACCACCAGCTGCTGCTTTGAGGTTTTCAAGAGTTGAACCAATTGTTCCCGCAGGATACATATCAGTGATTTCAACATCGCCACCTTTCAAAAACTTGAAAAGACGCTTAGCATGCTCTTTTTCATGATTTGCTGTTTCTTCAAAAATAGCAGAAATTTGCACAAAACCTTCTTTTTTAGCTTTAGCTGCGTAATAAGTGTAACGATTACGGGCCTGCGATTCACCGGAAAACGCTTTAAGAATGTTCTTTTCAGTTTGAGATCCTTTCAAATCCATAGATTGCTCCTGTTTTTTCGGTTTTATATTTCCAACAAATCATAAAGAGGCCCTTAACCTCTGTAAACCCGGCAGCTGTTTCATTTTTGAAAAAAAGCATCCCAATAGACCAGTTTTTCACCTCAAAATCAGTTTTTGCCCTAAATTGTCACCAACAAACCGCAACGCGAGGAGACAAAAATGAAAAAAATCAAATTAATTTATTTAGCAGTATTATTTGGCTCAATTACAGCTCAAGCCTTTGCCGATCAATCTCTAGCTTTCATGGAAATGCGAGGAGAATGGGCAAAACTTCACGCCTATAAAAGCGATGAAGGCAAACATGAGCAAATATTCTATGTTGCAACAAACACCTCTATTGCGAAAGTCAACGCAAACATTACTAGCAGCAACCAAAACATTACGGCCAACACCAATGCCATAACTCAAAACAAAGAACTGATCAAAGAGCTAGACCAAAAAATCGACACGGTAAAAACAGAAGTTTTACTTTCGATCAATGCACTTGAAACCCATATGACCAGTCAAAGCAACTTGTTACTACTTAAAGAGCAAATCAAAGCAGAACTCAAAAAAGAACTCGGACTTTAATTAAAATTCAAATAGGAGACATACACATGAAAAACAAAATTCTTTACACACTTCCTTTGGCACTCCTTATCTCTTGTGGAAAAAATACGAACTCCAACACTGATAGCGTCAATGAAATCCACAATGTGGCAGAACAAAATCCCGAAAGCATAATGAAAATTTCACCTGAGCAGATAGAAAAACTCAACAATTTTGCAGATCATGTGTTAACAAATGATTTCCCACTTGCTTCTTTTCCCATCTTGGCCAAAGGCTACTACTCTAGTCTACGCCAAGATGGACTAACTCATAGTGAAGCCAGTAATGCCATCACAAGTATCTTTAAGAATAATATCAAAAATCAAGTTCAAGCATTCAAAGCACTCAGTATCGTTCAAAGTAAAACACCACTTGCCACCAAAGAAGAAGCACCTGACTTCTCTTTGTTTCTAAAACACATCAACCGCGAATATCAAAACCAAAGAATCTTAGACCAAGAAGTCAATAACAACATTAGCTTTGCAGGTTATGGCGCCCAAGCGCTAGCAGCGGGAGCAAGCATTGCATTATCCTTTACCGGTGTTGGCCTTCCTGTCACTCTTGGTGTGGGCATGTTCAATCTCGCGCTAGATGCATCATTCGACACAATCTCACAAAATATTGAAGAAGAAATGAAAGCATCATCCCTAAACTATGTCGCACAAAAACTTCAGCAGGCAACGCCATCATTTATCAATGCTCTTGAAAATTTACACAATGAAGAACCATCCATCGCACAGCTGAAAGCATCCAAAATGATGCGACAGTGGAGCCGAGAATTGGCCCAAAATATTGACGATGAAAGCGAAAAAGAATTACTAGAAACAATGCTGGGAAGCTCAATCTCTCAAATGACTCTTTCCTATTTGGCCAGAGAAGGAAGCCTGCAAAAGCTCACTGAAGAAAAACAAGACAAAGAAATCGCACAGATAAAGCAAGAACTAGTGGCCCTAGCGCAAACTTTTTCACAATTCAATCAATCCCAAGAAGAGCAAAAGAAAAATTTGTTAATGGAAATCCAAAATGGGCAAAGTGAATTTCAAAATTTCAAAGAACACCTCTCAACTCTTATTGAGCACAATATTGATATTCCTCAAGAAATTAAAAATCAAATTGATGCCGTTATGAAGGGACGCTCCATTTCATCTGTGGAATTGGATGATGCGCAAGAAAAGTATCCTCAAATCAGCTCCCTACTTTCTAGTCTCAAAAACCTTAACATCCAAAAAAAGACTCTTGAAATTAAAATTTTCAATTCCCTTGATGCAGCCGGACAAATGATTCAATTGGCCAGTCGATTAGGCGTTGATCACAAAATCATAGATGTATCTTCTAATCTACTGAAGGGCTTTAAACTCTTTGATTCTTTTAAAAAGGCGGCTTTGGAAACTGGCGTTTCCGGCTATCTCGGCGCCATTAACTTAGCATTAGATCTATTCGGACAAAAGCAAGATATTGGCGCCAAACGTCACCAACAAATCATGGAAACCTTGGGCAAGCTCGCTCAAGGACAACAGAAATTGCTACAAGGCCAGAGCATGATTTTGACTGGTCAAAAAAACATCATGCTAATGCAAAAAGAGACACTGGCCACCATCATCAAAATCGGCGAAGAAATTTATCAACAAAACCAAACAAACTATTTGGCCATTAATGAAGTCAAAGAAGAAGTTTTGTACAATCGCAAAATGATGTTGGCAAACCTGGAATCAGGACTCGATGACTGCGCCAGCTTTATAACAACTCAACAACAAGACATTGAAGAATTCGGCTACAGCTTTCAAACTTTGCAAAATAATTTCACTAAAAATGATACGTATTATCAAACTTGTTTCAATGAGCTTCGCCAAAGATTTGAAATTCACTCACAAGAAACATCTCCTGTTTTTCACTATCAATCACAAGATAACTACCGAAAATCTCTCAATGATAATTACCAAGCAATCCTGCAATACTTGTCTGACAATGATAATAATGCTTTTGCTCAAATCGGAATCCCCTCTGAAAATATCATGCAGCTTGATACTAAAGTCAAAAAGATGGACAAAGCTCAATTAACAAAGCTCGACTACAACAAGGCAAAATATCTTCTTTCGGCCGAAAGCCTTGAGCGCAATATCAGCTATGCAATGGCCATTTACCCGCTCGAAAGCTTTAGAAACAATGGAGAACTCGACTTCACTCATCCCAAGACTTTCTATGGAACATATGAACTACGTCTTTTGAAAAACATCCGCGAGCACCTCAGCATTGCCATCGCTCAGCAAAGTCTCCTAAGTGGTGATGCTCTAATTCCAATTCTTTATCGCGACCTAAAACGTATCCAAACAGAGAAACCAAATTGCCTTGCCGATGCTTCTCACCCCTGGTGCATTCTTAAATCATCTCCTCTTTTGACAAAAAACTTTATGAACTATGCATTAAACAAACAACTTTCCAAAAATGGTTACAGTACAGCATCCTACCTATTTGCCAAAAATTTTGCAGGCGATGATTTTTATCTTAAACAGATCGCAGGAAGCTATTTTAAATTTGCTTGGCATCAAGGAATCAATGAATGGACGATGGAACTCAATGGCATCAGCACAACAATCCCCAGCATTGAAGATTTTGAAAAAGGGAAACTCATTATCCATGCAGAACTAGAAAATCTTTTGAAAACTTTTGCTCAAGTTCAAAACTCAATTCACGACTTTGAAATCAAAGGAGATAATAAAAAGAGAGCAACGATCTATCGCTTGATGCTTCATTCAGTCATTTAGCTTCAAACAACAATCCCCCAAAACTAAAAAACCTCAGTCCGAAAACTGAGGTTTTATAGTGGCGGAAACGGAGGGATTCGAACCCTCGGAGCCCGTGAAGGCTCGGTTCCTTAGCAAGGAACTGGTTTTAGCCACTCACCCACGTTTCCGCTTATATACTGGCTAATTTAAAAATGGCGGTGGATCAGGGATTCGAACCCCGGGAGGGCGTAAACCCTCGACAGTTTTCAAGACTGTTGCCTTCGACCACTCAGCCAATCCACCGCATTTAAAAGTAAAATCATATTAATCGCTTCCTAGCGACATTTCAACCCAAAATTTAAAGAGAAATTCTTTCTTGTCCACCCATATACGGTATCAAGACCTCTGGTATGGCAACAGTACCATCTGCCTGTTGGTAATTTTCCAAAATGGCCACCAAAGTTCTCCCCACGGCCAAACCTGAGCCATTCAAAGTATGAGCATACTGAGGCTTGCCATTTTCGCCCCTATAACGGATAGAAGCGCGACGGGATTGAAAATCTCCACAGTTGGAAATTGAAGAAATTTCGCGATAACGATTTTGTGAAGGAAGCCAAACTTCCAAATCCACGCATTTTCTGGCACCAAAGCCAATATCTCCGCTGCAAAGCAGCATGCCGCGATAAGGCAACTTCAATTGTTCCAAGATAGATCGCGCACGATTAATCATCTCTTCATGAGCACGCTCAGAATAATCAGCACTCACAATATTCACCAATTCAACCTTATTAAACTGATGAAGACGGATAAGACCACGAGTATCTTTTCCATAAGAACCTGCCTCACTTCTAAAGCAAGGAGTATATGCAACAAAGCGCAATGGCTTTGATAAATCATCAAGAATTTCTTCACGATGCAAATTAGTCAATGGAACTTCGGCCGTAGGGATGAGATACCAATCCTGACCTTCAATTTTAAAAAGATCCTCTTTGAACTTAGGCAATTGCCCTGTACCCATGAGACTTCTCTCATGTACAATATAAGGTGGCAAAATTTCTTCATAACCATTTTGCATGTGCTGATCGAGCATAAAATTAATCAATGCTCGTTCCATGCGCGCCAAGTCTTTTTTATAAACAACAAAGCGCGATCCAGAAAGCTTCGCCCCTTGATCAAAAGACAACATTCCCAAACTCTCTCCAAGATCAACATGATCTCTTACTTGAAAATCAAAATGGGGAATCTCACCAGTGCGGAAAATTTCTTGATTGGATTCTTCATCGTTTCCAACAGGAACTTGCTCTGAAATAAAATTGGGGATAACAACCAAATACTCATCAATCTTTGCTTGAGCAGCCTCAAGTTCTGTTTCTAACTGAGGGATCTCTGCCTTAAGCTTACCAAGCTCTTCAATGATTTTTTGCGCCTCATCGTTCTTTCCTGCTTTTTTAAGCATTCCTACTTCTTTAGAAATTTTATTAAGCTGCGCACGTTTTTCTTCCACTAACGTAATTGATTTTTTACGCTGCCCATTTAAAGCAACTAGCTCATCAATAATCGCTGTATCAAATTTACGTTTTCCCAAATTGTTTTTGGCATAATCAAGATTTTCGCACAAAAAGTTTATGTCATGCATAAGGACTCCTATTTATTTTAAAGTATTAATTATATCCTGAATTTTTTGCTTATCTTTAGCATCTGGCTCCAGTTTTAAATAAGTGGTCAGTGATTCTACTGCCAATGCACTTTGCCCCATATGCCGCAAAGCAAATCCGATTTGCTTATGAATAAAGGCATTATTGGGATCAAGTTTAACCGCCTTATTATAAAGGTCAAGTGCCGCTTCAATATGTTGTTGCTTAAATTTAATGGATGCCATACCAACTAAGGCATCTACCGAATTCTGGTCAATTTGCTGTGCTTGCTCAAAATATTTCTTCGCCTCAGCAAAGTCCCCTTGGTTTGCTTTAATATTTCCTAAAAGAACATAACCGGCTTGAATCTTTGGATTTTCTTTTGTCTCTTGAGTAGCAAGTTCAATTGCTTTTTCAATATTTCCGGCCGCCAGCTCAACTTTACTGAGAAAATATAATAGTTTGGGATAAGTCTTAAGACGCGTCCTTGCGATCTCAAAGTGCTTGCGCGCATCGTCAAAACGTTTAAGATCTAGCAAAATTTCTCCCACCTTAACCCTGACATCAAGACGTCCCGGCTCCAATGATAAAAGTTCTTCTGAGTATTTTACATAATCCTCATAACGCTCGTTTAGTAGTGCCGCATTGGCCAAATACTCGTACACATGAAAGGACTTCACAGGAAGCTCTTTGAGTGTTTTCAAAGTTTCTTCAAAGTATTTAATTTGGCCACTCTTATAGTAAGTAATTGCAATTTCACCAAGAACTTGTGGATTATCAGGAAATTCCGTCAACACGCGCCGCAAATACCCTAAAGCCAGATTGACATTCTTTTCATACAAAATTCGAGAATATAAAATTTTATAATCAATATCGGAAGGATCCAGCACCAAAGCCTTCCCAAGCATTTCTTTTGCTCGGTCAAACTTTTTAACTTTATAAAAGGTCTCTGCCATCAAATAATAATTTTTATCCACTAAAGGATTGCGATTAATACTTTCGGCCAACCATTTTATAGCCTGAGGAAGCGCATTTTTATTTAAATACAAGCGACTTAACAAACTAGCATATAGAAAACTTTCTCCAAAATTCCCTGTAGCAACAGAGGCTAAGATGTTATTCGCATCCGAAAATTTATAAGAATCAATATAGGCTAAAATTAAATAGTAGGTCACATAATTTTGATTAGGGTAATTTTTTCTCAGCTTGGTCAAGAGAGTAATAGCCTGATCCAAATATCCTCTTTTGATTTGAATATCAGCTAACTTCAATTGGGCAGATAGATAATCTGGTGCCATGTCAGCACCTTCTACAGCTGTCGTCATTGCAAGATTCCAGCTTCCCTCTCGCTCGTATTTGTTAACACGACGAATGAGATCAAGCACTTTACTTTCTTGAATAAGTTTATCACTGATTTTTCCAGCAGCTGAATTTTGCAAGGAAGCTAGCTGGCTTCGCAAACTTTCGGACTCCTTGAGTGCCAACGATTTTTTGAAATATGCTGCCGCCTTTTCAGTTTCTCCCTTAACGGCATAAAGATAGCCTTTGTATTCTAAATAGCGAGCGTGATAATAAACCGAATTTTCTGATTTCAATGCACTGACGAGAACAAGAATTGCATCGACTTTTTCAAACTGCCCTTGACGAATCAAAAGATCTGCTTTTTGCAACAAGAAAGAAACAGTCTCTGGATATTGTTTTCCTGCAACATCAATATACCTCAATGCCATCTCATAGTCCTGATTAACAACATAGTACTGAATGATTGCTTCATAGAGATTGATTGGCTTTTTCTTGACGGCAACAAGCTGCTCCATCAAGCTTTTGGCCGTAACCATATCCCCTTTTTCCAAGAGACATTTGAGATAAATCCCATAAAATGAAAGGGTTGCCCCTTTAGGATCAACGCGCTTAAAATTCTCTAGCGCTTGAAGAGCGGCATCCATTTTACCAAAATAGCGATAAAATTCGGCCATCCCCATAGCAACATTAATGTCACTCAAAGCCTTACTTTCAACTAATTGCAAAATTTTAAATAAAGTGACTCCATCCTTATTGGGATTTTTGGAATCTTGCAAAAGCTCGGCATAAATCAAAAGCATCAAACCCAAACCGGGATTGTCGTTAAATTTATTTGCAAGCGATTGATGCAAAAGACTTAATGCTGCCAGCTTTTTTAGATAGTTTCCAGAACGGTACAAAACATATGCCTGAGAGAGTGCTTCTTGGCTTTTTTTAGCATCAACCTTCGCCAGTTCTTGAGGAAAAACATACTGAGGAGGAATAGGAACAATTGCTTTAGAATCGTTATCTTTCTCTGCAAATAGAAAATATAAAACAACGATAAAAGCAATTGCAACAATTGGCTTCATCGCCTTTTTCTTTTTGGGAGCTTCTTCTTTCTCTTCCTCTTCGCCCTTCTCTTGTTCTTGCTCTCTTTTCTTTTCCAGTGCTTCTAGTTTCTTCTTTTTCGCTTTTTCTTTTATTTCTTTTTCAGACTGTAACAGCTCATCTGTCTTCAAATTCTTTTTTAGCTCATCAAGCGAGAGCATTCTCGTCGCAGCATCTACTTCTACTTTATTTTCTTCCTCTTCCTGTCTTCTCTTATCCGCTTCTTCTTCTTTTTTTCTCTTCAGCTCATCTTCTGCAGCCTGTTGTTTGCGAAGCTCTTCCAAGTACCCTTCTGTTGCAGGCGTAACAATTGTCTTTTCACCGACATCAGCGGAGTTATCTTCTTGCTGCAACATATCCCGCCGAATTACAATTGTTTTTTCGACTTGGTTTTCATCAATCTGATGTTCTTCATTTTCTGAGTCAGCATTGTGTTCTGGTAATGCGACATCTATTTCTTTCTTAAAAGAAAATTCCTTGGGAAAATCCTGCGCGGGAGGATTAACAACTTCCTGTGCACCAAGATCAGCAGTCTCTTCTTCCTCAATCTGATCGAGATCAATCGAGGCGGTGACACCAGTATTCTCATCATAGACCTGCTCTTCCAGTAATAAATCGTGCTGTTTTTGTTCCTCATCAACTTTCTTTTCTACAGCAATATTTTGCAGCTCTTTTAAATTTATGATGAATGTTTCCTCTTTGGGAGCTTGATTCATCTTATCTTTAGCAGTTTTGATAATTTCTTCTAGTTCCTGAAAGCCACTGATTGATGTCCAATTTCCACTAGGGAATAGCTGGCACTGTTCAGCGCCAGAAATATGCCCTTTGGTAAATAGCTCTCCAATCTGTTCTTTTAAAAAGGGGCCAACAACTCTGCCATTAACGAGCCGAACTCTGTATTTGTTCATCTCCACCCCCAAGTGGCCATCATCTCAAAAAAGCGAGGATAGAGACCAAGTATTATCAATAAAGATGAAATCGTAGCAAACCAAATTATTTCTTTTTTATTATTTGTCGCCTCGACAATTTGTTCTTTATTCACAAGGCTTTTAAAGGAGAAATGATAAAAGGAAAATAATACCAAGAAATGTAAAAATACGACCCAACTCCAATAGATAACTGGGCGATTTTCAATTATGAGTTTCAATGAAAATGTTTTGATTTGAAACCCTAATCCTAATGGCATTCCGTATAAGGAAAATAAATAGAAGAGCATAAAAATAGAAAAAATGGGACGCGCAAAACTAATTCCACTTTTAAACATGCCCCCCGTCTCATGGATAAACTGAGAAAGCCCCCATGAAAGTAGAACCAAATATATTAAATATTGAATCACCTGTATCTGCGTTAAGGCTGTAAGACATAGCAGTAAGGTCAAAAGAGAGGAAACAAAAGCATACATCGAAAGAAAGATTTCTTTTCTCTTCTTTAAAAAGAAAATTTTTAATGCCAGATAGGTCAAATACATTAAAATAAAGGCTTCACAGACATGTAATATAAAATAATCGTGATTCAAAAGAAGTTGAAAGCGGTGCAGAATAACAGGCATAGCAACGCCTGCAATAACCACTGAAGATCTTAACCAAAATAAATATCCAGAATCACACTCCGCACTATCTCGACCTTTTAAGAAAAAAGGATAAGCTCCAATTCGGAAAAAAATAAAAATAAAGAAGAGCAAAATGCACATATTCTGCCCAAACAAATGGGATACAAAAGCAAATTCAAATAAGTTGAGAAGAATAAAAAGAAGAAAGAGAATGGATTCTATCAAAAAAATTCTCTTCATAAGAAAAATATCTCTTTTTAGCGAGGTATTCCATGAAAGTAACATCAAACAAACATAAATTAGTGCATAATAAATGCTTTGCACCCAAAATGCTTTTGCTCCAAATAAGGCGATCATTCCAATTTGTAATGTTCCCAGCAACAGAGCAAAGGAACCCGAAAGAGAATTCGAAAACAATAAACCAATCTGTTCTGCCAAAAAGAGAAATAACAAAATCCGTATTCCCAAAATTTGCCAAGAAAATGTAAATGAAAGTTTTAAAAGCGGAACACTAAGCTCTCCAAAGCCAAAACTTGAGGCTAAAGCAAGTATGGAAAACACAATTGAACAGATTCTAGCGCTAAATATCAGACGAGAGTGATTGGTTCCCAACAGACAAAAAGAAGCTAGGTAACTTCCAATAATACTAACGAAAAATATTATTTTTGATAACCCGACAATGTCCATGAATTATATCCTCATCCAAATATGAGAGGTTACGGCCAAGAGAACAGAGCCAACGGCAAGAACAATGGCCTTATAGTCCCACGAAAATTTTTCCGAATTTTCCCTGTGCACTTTGAACATTTTGTAGAGAAAAAACGAGGTCTGAAGCCCAATTAGCAATCCAAATGCAATTCCAAGATGCAAAGACTTCACATACATTAGTTTGAATACTTCCACACTGCTAAAAAAACCTAAAAATGGAGGAATTGCAGAAGATACCAAAATCAGCAACCAGTAGCTGATTGAATCAATACCCTTATTATTTTCCACATATTGAAGGAGTATTTGAGAAGCGGCTAAAGCAAATAGCAGAAAAACAATATATATCCAGAGAACAACAAAATTCCCCTGAACCGCGGCAAGGGGAACCAAAAGCCAAAAAAACATTAATTGCTGCCATTTCCATTTTGATAAGATTCCAGCAGCCTCATCTTGTAATAAAAAACTAATAAATGAAATGCCAAAAAGAATGGCGGGAATTACCACAGCATAATTTCCAATTGCTTCCCAACCAAAAACATCATTATGTGCATAGAATTCCGTAATCCAAAAACCGGAACTCAGTAAAATGTAAAAAATTAGAATGATCTGCGAAGAAGTATCTTTGATCATGCGCAAAATGCTCTTTTTGCCCAACAATATCCAAAATTTTGTACCGATAAATAGAGTTGCCAAAAAAGATAAAGGCAAAACGGCAGCAGTACTCTGGAGATTACATAGAACCCACAAAAGACCGGCGGCCCAACTAGAAACGACCAACTTTAAGCGAAGAGGGTAATCCCAATTCTGTAGAGATTCCGAATAAATATAGTATCCAAGCAAAACCCATAAAAGTATTTCAGAAAACAAAAAGTAAGTTAAAAAGGAATTTGAACTGAACAGGAGAAGACCAATCAAAAGAATTGCCAAATAAAAAACACCTCTTCGATAAGAAAAGTTTTTGGGCAAAAAAGAAAACCCAAAACCCAAAATCCAAAGAAGCATATAAAAAACTTTCTTCCCCCCAATTAGCCAAGCAAGCTTGAACATGTCGTGCTCAAATTCACCGCCCCAAATAATGTTTTCATGAAAAACAAGTTCAACTCCTCCAAAGAGCAGCAAAAATCCAACAATCACAATCATTAAAATAGAAATTAATAACTTCATAACTTTTCAATAAAATAATAAACCAATAAAACGGACGCAATAACGGTCCATACACTCATTAAAATCCAAACGGAGAAATCCCCTTGATCATCTTTATTAAAAAGAAAACTAAACCGCTGATGCCAAAGAGGAACATTGGCCCATGCCGACTCAAATATATAATCAAGTTTTCGCTCAACGTAATCTATGCTTTTTCGAATGTGAAATTGCGTTTGTCTAATGAGATTTGTATCAAAATCAAGACTCCATCCTTCTCGCAATTTTTCAATCAACTGCACAATAAACAGATATTCATGCCCTAAAACATAGACGAAGTACGAAAGGGAAGCCGGGATAAGTAAAAAAAGCACAAAAACCAGCTGCCAGAGATGCAAGTGAGTCACCGCTAAATTCTCCGTTGCCAAAATCATAATGCTATCATTTACAAAAAACTTTAACCCAACTGAAGCGCCACCAAAAATGGCCGAGGGCAATCCTAAAATGGCCCAAAAGAAAAGCAACAAAAATAAGAAAAAACCTTGTCCAAAAAATCGAATACTGGGCAACATTTTGGGGCCTTCTAATTTATAGATAAAGAAAATGGCAAAACGTGAGGCAGCGGCACCAATAAAGAAAATAACGATAAGTAAAAAAGACAAAATATA
Source organism: Bacteriovoracaceae bacterium (assembly GCA_003245675.1). Classification (GTDB taxonomy): domain Bacteria; phylum Bdellovibrionota; class Bacteriovoracia; order Bacteriovoracales; family Bacteriovoracaceae; genus SZUA-425. The sequence goes on from QKCN01000034.1 coordinate 24,011, forward strand.
ACCGCTAAGAAAATCATTTGAAACAATAACTGAGATAAATTCCTCTGCTCCAAAAAAGATAGGACAGAAAGGAAGACCTAATACAAACGAACAAACGATAAAAAGATGCAGGGCATTTTGTCTTCCTTTCATCGAAATATTTACAAAGTCATGCTCTTGTAAGGGATCAGAATTCTGCTCTAAATTTGAAAATCTCATCAACCAAAACACAACATATTGTAAAATATATTGTCCAATGAATAGATAAAGAGCTGTTGAATAAGAACCCAAACCAATCGCTATAATAATGAAGCAATTTGCCGCAAACAAAATATAGCTTAATAACTTGTCAATTGCTTTTGCCCGAAGAGACGCGACTGAAAAAATCAAAGAAAAAATTAAGCCAAATATTAAAAGAGCATTACTAGCGATTGCAACATCATGCAACAGATAGGAAAAGCGAAGGCAAACTACGAGAAAGAGAAATTGAAGAAAATTTATTCGGTGCCAAGATTTGGTATGTCTTTGTTCAAAAAAAGTTGAAAATACAGCAAGTAGTTTAACACAGGGAGCAAGAACCAATAAAGAGACAGAAATAACAAATGCCTGACTCAACTCATGGGGAGGAATAATTCGAATTAATCGCAATGCACTGAAAGAATCAACCCCTAGCTCACGCTGAACAGAAATTGCACCTAAAATAGATAAGACATCAAGCAACCACAAACCCAGGAATATTTTTTTCCAAAAAGTATGCTTATCCCATCCCCACAAGAAGGAGAAAGAAATGAGAAAAGAAAACATTAAAAACATAATAATGCTATTGCAAAACAAAACCGAAATAAATAGGGGCTGAAGCCAATATAATGGCTTAAACTTTCGACTTGAGAAATGTTCAAATGAAACAAAGAGTAAAACCAATAGACTCAGAATGTAAGCAAGTGTATCTCCTCCCCACAACGATAAATCTAAATAGCGTCCTAAGTTCAGTTGGCTCAAGTAGGCATCCAACTGTAACCCACTCATGCCTCCCCAAAGAGCAGCAAAATTCCACAACAAAAATAGCCACTTTATAACAATTTGTTCTCTTAAAGATGATGATTGCCGAAAGAGAGACCAAACAAATAAAATAAGGTTAATAATAAAAATAACAAATGCCACGAGTTCTACCCCTCAAACCACTTTTCGCACTTTGCCCGTGCTTCCTCTCCCATATAAAAGAAAAAACAAAAACTAGTAACAAGAACAAGCAAAATGGCCAAGCAAATCACTAAGATATGAATATGCAAATAACCATTTATATAAAAACGCCATAACGCAAAAAGAGATGAAACTAAGACAAAAAATAGACCCAAGAAAATATCAAAAAAACTTCGATGGAAGAAAGCACCACACAACCCCGACAACATAACGACAAATGCAAATACAAAAGAAATTATTTCTTTTTCCACACTCGCCTCCTCAAAACATGCATCATTATCAAAAACGAAGCTGCTCCCCATACAATCATCATCACAAAATACTTTTCTCCAACTTGGCGGATATTTTCATTCAACAAGCCCGTATGATCGAGAGAGACGTCTACGAGAAAAAATGGGGTGATAAAAATGAGGGAAACAAAAATTGCAAATACAACGATCAAACTTTTTTTGGATAATGTCTTTTGCGTACCCCATGAAAGTGAATCTCCAAAATAGCACGCAAGTGAGAAAAAATAGTTATAAGCAACAAAAAACAAAGTACATATTGAAAAAAGAATAATCCAATACTCTGCTTTCCCATAGAGGGACCCCAAGGAACCTCCCAAAAACAAAATAGAAAGGGCCCTGACTTTTTGTGCTTTTTGAAAATACAAAACGAGTGATATCAAAAGAAAAATCGCTGAAACAATCAAACGCCACCTCCTCTTAAAAAAGAAAGAGCTGAATAATCAAGCAATGATAATGCCGGCAGTAAGAGAATCAAGAAAATGACAAAAGGAACAATTATTTTCAGCAAATATTTCTGAAAGTATTCGAATCTTACATTGTAAAAAACAAGTCTAAATCCATAAAAAAGCACAACCAAACAAAGTGTTGCACCCCAAATCACAAAATAAGAAGAATCAAAAGCCCCTTGTGATAATAACTCATGCCATCTGAATTGGTTATCAAAGAGCAGTGGTATATACAAACGAGAAATCAAAAAACATGAGCAAATAAAAACGGCATATTCTCCATAAGAAAGAAGTCCGTAAAAATTATTTTCATCACGTTGACGAGATAATCCTTCGTCGTACAAGGACATAATTAGACGCTCTGATCTCATCCACAAGAAAATTACTGACATAACAATTGCCGTAATTAAATATGTGATAAAGATGATCTTATTTCCATCGCGATCATGTTGTGACCATTGCAAACTCAATACAAATAAAACCCACACAACAAACTGTACACTCATAAAACTAAGCATTCTACGCACTAAACGATAATGCCTTCTTAAGAGCAGAAAGAATGCTAAAGTAAAATCATAAAATAAAAATAGAAAGGTGAGTCCCATAGAGTAGAAAACAAGCAATACACTTGCATCTGTCGACAGATTGGAAACAAAACGAACACCATCCCATATCCAACCATAAAGAAGTATGGGAATGAAAAAAAGCATACTCAAAGACAAAATATCGAGAAAATAGAATTCGTTATAGAGCGATTTCAGACCGTGAAAAAAAGAAGCATGAGAATTAAATAGATACCAATTAATTCGATGTTTATGAGGATTAAGCGTTCTCCCCCAACACAAGGAGATTTTTTTGTGCAACAAGAATAGAAAAAAAGTTGCTACAACTCCACTTAGCACAACTTTCATGTGTTCAAATGAAATTCCTTCACTCACAATCATGTTCATTACTCACTAAACAAATGGAAAAAAACCAAACAATACATACAAATGCAAAAGACCCCCAATAATACCATCGCACCCCATTGGCCCCCTCTTGCTCGAACAAATAGAAAAAGAATTGCGCAACAAATAAGGTGAAGAATGAGGCATAGAATGCAAAAAAGTTTCGAAAGTTAACAGAAAAGATACAAAGAAAATTCAGATGTTCATCCGAATCTTCTTCACGGGAAGTTGGAACACTTTGTTTTTTGAAATTTATTTTTTTTCGATTTAAAAAAACAAGACTAATCCAAAACAAAGCTATCGCTAAAATAATGTATATATAAAAAAGTAAAATTGACTTCATCTTCTCTCATGCATATTTTTACAAACAATAATGATGTACTATGGTATGATAAAGCTCATCAAAAGTATATTTTGATCTATTTCCGACCAAACCACTTAGGTATTGCTCATGTTTGCACAAATCGATAATTATTTTTCCGCTAAATCACCACAGCTACAAGGGGTGACTTCTCTTCAACACGCCTTTTTGTTGCGAAGTGCAAAATTTTTTGAAAAGAAGAACCATATTTTTATTTGCGAAAGTTCAGAAATGGCAGAAAGAGTCTATGACTTTTTCAAATCATGTCCCAAGAGTAATCACGAAGTCATATTTCTTCCTAATCTAGAAACAAATCCATATTTGCCAACCCTTTTTTCACGCCGCGTCCTGAATCAGCGCTTTTTTGCACTGAATCGCCTTGCGCAAAAGCGAGACCAATTTTTTATCTTAATCAGTGACCTTGAAGCAATTACCCTCAAACTTCCCCCCATCTCCTTTTTTCAAGAAAAACAGATAAAAATTGCCACGAGCGATATTCTCTCCCCCGAAGAACTGGCCAAAAAACTCGTCGAACATGGATACTCACATTCTTTTAATCTCGACCTTCCTGGAACCTTTCTGCGTAAAGGTGAAATTTTTGATATTTTCCCTTTTGCGGCCAATACTCCCATTAGACTCGAATATTTCGATGAAATGATCGAACAAATATATGAAATTGATAAGATCACTTATAAAACAAACAAAGATCACTCGTTTGATGAACTACTGCTTGCACCAACACCGCAGATATTTCTTTCCGAAGAGTTTGCCAAAAATATTCGCAAAAACATCCCTATACCACCTCCAGCTTTTAAAGAACGATTTCTGGCTAGACAAGAACTTATATCCAAAATCAATCAGGGCGAAGAAATTAACAACCTCTCACCTCTTATCCCCTTATTTTTTGAGGAAACCAGCTCGTTAGTTGAATATTTAAATGAACCTAATACTTGTTTCCATCTCACAGGACATCCTCATCCTATTCAGCAAGTCGAATTCTTTTTAAAAGAAATGCAACTCAGCTTTCAAGAGCAAGAAGAACAAAAAAGCTCTAACCTACTTCCTTCTCCTGAAAAATTATTTTGCAATCCTCTCGCGTCATTAATAAACAAAGAAAATATTTATTTTAGCAGTGCTCTTACATTTTCGGGGGCAACTCCAAACAACAACACCATTTTGCCACTTGAAGACTTTAAAATATTTTGCCAACGACATAATATTTCACGCCCAAGCTACCATGAATTTCTAATGGCCCTCTTTGAATTTCTCAAAGAACACTTTGCACATGAAGGCTCTATTTTTATTTCAAAGAGCAATAAACAAGCAACTCAACAATTACAGCAAATGCTTGAAGAACACGAAGTTTATGATCATTTAAAAGACCGCATTCACTGGATTGATATTCCTCTTGACCACGGTTTTTATAATGAAATAGAGAATAGTCTGATCATTGCCGACACCGATCTTTTTTCAGCCAAAACTCGCAAAGTCAAAAGATCCTACAAGGCTAATCTCGATCTATTTGCAGAACAGCTAGCGACCTTACGTCCTGGAGATTATGTTGTGCATAAGGTGCACGGTATTGGCAAATATATGGGATTAGAAAGTATCGAAACGGCCGGTTTTCCCACAGACTTTCTAGTTATCCACTATGCCGAAGAAGATAAGGTTTATGTTCCTGTCTATAAAATGGATCAAGTACAAAAACACGCTGATCAGCAAAGTTTTTGTACCCTTTCCAATTTACGCAGTAAAAAATTTGATACTGCCAAACAACGCGCTAGAGAAGCCGCTAAAAAATTGGCTTTTGACCTTATAAAACTGCAGGCGCAAAGACAAAGTGCCAAGGCTTTTGCCTTTTCCGAACCTGATGAAATCTACAAAGAATTCGAACTAAAATTTCCTTTTGAGGAGACAGAAGATCAAATAAAAGCCAGTTTAGATGTGCTCGATGATATGCAACAAGAAAGGCCCATGGATCGACTCGTTTGTGGAGATGTAGGATTTGGCAAAACGGAAGTCGCTATTCGTGGAGCCTTCAAGGCGGTGCTCGACAAAAAGCAAGTAGCGGTACTTGTTCCCACAACCATTCTTGCACTTCAACACGAGCACTCATTCATCGAACGACTCAAAGAGTTTCCCGTTACCGTCAAATCGCTATCGCGCTTCAAAACAGCGAAAGAAACCAAAGAGATCAAAGACCAACTAAAAAAAGGTACTGTTGATATAATTATCGGCACCCATAAATTATTAGCCTCCGATATCGAATTTAAAGACCTCGGGCTTATTATTATTGATGAAGAGCAACGCTTTGGAGTCGCTCACAAAGAAAAACTCAAATTACTCAAAGCCAGTGTGGACGTACTAACCTTGACCGCGACCCCCATTCCCCGAACTTTGCAATTGGCCTTTCTCGGAATTCGCGACTTATCACTGATTAATTCAGCCCCTCCCAAGCGGCAATCCATCAAAACTCTCATCTCAGTTGATGAAGATCAAGTTATTGCCAATGCCATTGAACAAGAACTGGCACGAGAAGGACAGATTTTCTTCGTACACAATCGAGTCAATGATATTGAATTAGTCTATGAACGCCTAATCAAATTGGTACCCAGGGCACGCATTATAATTGCCCATGGGCAATTAAACGAACGCGAACTAGAAAAAAGAATTTCCGCATTTTATAATGGACAATACGACATTCTGCTCAGTACTACCATTATTGAGTCTGGCGTTGATATTCCGAGGGCCAATACCATGATCGTCAACAATGCCGATCGCTTTGGCCTCTCCCAACTTCACCAATTGCGCGGACGCATTGGACGTTCTGATAAAAAAGCTTATGCCTACTTTCTCGTTAAAAGTTTTCAAATTTCTGGAGACGCAGAAAGACGTCTCAAGGCCCTCCAAACCTATGCGGAATTGGGTTCAGGCTTTTCTATCGCCTCTTCCGATCTTGAAATTCGTGGGGCAGGAGATATTTTAGGAGCAGATCAATCTGGACAGATTGAAGCCGTTGGCCTTGAACTTTATATGGAACTACTAGAAGAAGCACTACAAGAATTAAAGGGGGAAAAACAACTCATCCGCACAGATGTGGAAATTCAAATTCCCGAGCCGGCCCTTATTCCCGAAAGCTATATTCCCGATTCCCCGCTCCGACTCAAATACTACAAGCGTCTTTCTTCTAGCAAAGAGATTGAAGAATTGGATGCTCTCATCGCCGAAATTTCCGATCGTTTTGGGGAATTACCTGCAGAACTTTCTAATTTAAAGGCCGTACTCCAAGCGCGAATTTACCTATCGCACTGCGCAGTGAAACAACTTAAGGTTGGCGGAATGGTTTTTTCTTTGAAATTCGATGAGCAACTACTGGCTGAGAATACTCAAATACGCGACAGCTTAGTTAATTTCTTCCTGCAAAGGCCACGTCAATTTACATTGCGCCCGGATTTCAGTGTTATTTGCCAACAAAAAGAAAAATTTCAACGCGACAAACTGGTAGAATTCTCAAAAATGATTGCACGACAATCTGAGTTATGTTAGCGTTTTTATTAGATGGATTTTTTATACCAAGGATGTGTATATGCAAAAACTGGTTCTTGTAAGTTTATTTCTTCTTGCTTTCAATGCAGCTGCAGTAACCAAAGATACTGTCATTGCCGTTGTTAATGGCAAGAAAATCATGCGTTCTTTGCTTGAAAAGCGCTACCAACAAGATCAGCTCTTTCTCTCACATAAGGCCGTTACTCGCAAAAAGGTTCTTGATGATCTCATCAATCGGGAATTGGGAATTCAGAGGGCCAAAGAAAATAAATTAGACCAAAACCCAATTGTGGCAGAAAAAATCAATGACATTCTCTATCACGCACAAATTTCCAAAGACCTTGAAGACAAACTTAAGGGCCTAGATGTTAGTGATAATGAAGTTGAAGGTTTCTACAAACGCAACAAAGAATATCGCACGGCCCACATCCTCATTCGTCTCAAAGCAAATCCTTCTCAAGAAGAAGTAAAAATGGCATACCAAAATGCAATTAATATCTATGCCGAAGCCAAGAAGGCTCCTGCGGAATTTAGCAAACTTGCAAATAAACATTCGCAAAGTGATGCTTCTATCAATGGTGGAGATATCGGATTTCAAGTACCTACACGCCTTGCTCCCGAATATTTTAATGCGATTAAAGGAAAAGTTGTTGGCACGATCACTGAGCCAGTGAGAACGCAATTTGGTTTTCACATCATCAAAGTCTTGGCCATCAAGGAATATAAAGACATCGACAAAAATGTTTATAAAAAAATTATCTACGATGTAAAACGCGATAAAATTCTTGAAGATTACTTTGCTTCGCAGCGTAAAAAAGCCAATGTAGAAATAATGGAAAAATTGATCTAATAAATGAAGGCTCCTAATTTAGGAGCCTTTTTTGTATAGACGAATGAACTGCCAGGGGTATAATTCCCCTATGAAAAATCTACTTATTTGCTGTTTAATTTTTAGCTCGTTCCATACTTTTGCCAGCGACAAACCCCTAGATAAAATCGTGGCTATTTTCAATAAGGAAGTCATAACACTTTCCATGGTCACTCGTATTCAATCTAATATCAATGCTCGAAGAACAATCGCGCCCCAATTTTACCCCACTGATAAAATGACTCAAAAAGAAGTTATCGACCAAATCATTCATACAAGATTGATCAAAGAAAAACTTTTTGAAATGGGCTATAACATTACAGATGATCAGGTGGAAGATCAGGTTAAATCGACGGAACAAAGATTAGGAATTAATCGCAAAGAACTTCTCGCCTATTTAAAAAACAACAATCTTTCTTTTAATGAATACTTTGAGCTTATTCGCAGCTCTATTGAATTTAGCATTTTTCATTCTCGAGTCATCACTCCACTCATCTCTATTAGTGAGCAGCAAATCAAAAATACATTCTATCGCATGAATGCAGATAAACGCACTTTGTCATTCAAATACGATCTTGTCCTCTTTATTGTTCCAGCCGCTGACGTTGGTGACAAAAGTCCATTACTGAAGGACTGGGTCAAAGAATATCGTCAAACAGGTATTCAAGCTTCTGCGATCAAACATTTGCAAGTAACCGAATTGGGAGAAGTCAGTGAAGAAGGGCTCGCCAAAAACATTATGACCTCTCTAAAGAAAACAGATGAAGGTGATATTAGCAGTCCCATTCTTAATGGAGACTCCTATAACCTCTTTTTTGTGCGCAAGAAAAATCTTGTTGAATCATCGATCTTCTTGGATGAAAAAGAAAAAATTCGCAATAAAATTTTCGCGGAAACCTCTCAAGATATGATGGAAATTTGGTTTAAGCGCGAAGCTAACAATCATTTCATTAAGATACTATGAGTGAAGCTGATCATATTTTCATAAAAAATGCCCGCCAACACAATCTGAAGAATATCGACCTGAATCTTCCCAAAGAGCAACTTATCGTTATAACAGGACCATCTGGTTCCGGAAAATCTTCATTAGCATTCGATACTCTTTATGCCGAAGGACAAAGGCGTTATATTGAATCACTGTCTTCCTATGCTCGACAGTTCATTGGCGAAGCAGACCCGCCGCTGGTCGAATCCATCACTGGACTTTCACCGGCCATTGCGATTGATCAAAAATCTAGTTCCAAAAATCCACGCTCAACAGTTGGAACTATTACTGAAATATATGATTACTTAAGAGTCTTTTACGCACGCTTAGGATCTCCTCACTGCCCAGAATGCGGAAAGGAGATTTCGGTTCAGACTCCCCAACAAATTGGTAAAACAATTGCTGATTTCCCGACCAAGACAAAAATCCAAATCCTCTCGCCCGCTGTTCGCAATGAAAAAGGGAGGCACCAAGAACTGATCTCTAAATTTTTATCCCTTGGATTTTCGCGAGCTCGCATTGATGGAGAACTGGTTGAATTGTCTGATGAAATTAAGCTTGAAAAAAATATTAAGCACAATATTGAAATCGTTATTGACCGCATTATTGTCAAAGATGGAATTGAAAGACGCATTATCGATTCTGTTGAAATGGCGCTTAAACATTCGGCGCAAGGACAAGTCATTGTCCTAAAAGATGATGAAGAAATTTTTTTCAGCGAAAGATCATTTTGTGTATCGTGTAATCTGAGTTTTCCCCAACTGGAACCTCAACTTTTCTCCTTTAACTCCCCCATAGGCGCCTGCTCAACTTGTAATGGCCTGGGCCAAACCAAAGTCGTTAATGAAAAGCTCATTGTGATGGATCCTAATATTCCAATACTAGAAGGCGGTTTAGGTGTTTTTGCTAAAAAAAATACCTTTCTCTATGGTATGGCCAAAGATTTTGTTGTCGCAGAAGGTTTTGATCGCAGTGTAACTTATAAAGAATTAAGTGCTTCCATGAAAAAAAAGCTGTTTCATGGAACAGAAGATATTTATTCCTATTCTTTTCGCTCTAAAAATTCATTCTTTAAATTTCAAAAAGAATTTCCTGGCATTATTCCTTGGATTACCAAAAAGTATCGTGAATCTCTTTCTGATAAGACTCATCAAGAGCTCGAACCATTCATGCACACGCGAACTTGTCCTGACTGCCAAGGTGAAAAACTCAATCCCTTTGCTTTAGCCACTCTAATCGAAGAAAAATCTATTTCGCAAATCACGACGATGGACATTCAAGACGCCAATAATTTTTTTCAAAATCTAAAACTCGATGATGTTAAAATGCATATTGGAGAAACTCTTCTCAAAGAAATTAAATCGCGCCTAAAATTTTTATGCGAAGTCGGGCTTGAATATTTGACACTCAATCGCAATGCCAACACTTTGTCTGGTGGAGAATCGCAACGCATACGCCTTGCGACTCAAATTGGATCGGCCCTTACTGGCGTGCTCTATGTTCTAGACGAACCCAGCATTGGTCTGCACTCTCGCGACAATGATCGTCTCATTGCGACCCTCAAAGAATTACGCAATCTCAAAAATACTGTAATTGTCGTCGAACACGATGAAGCAATGATGCAAAATGCCGATCACCTTGTCGAAATTGGACCCGGTGCCGGAATTCACGGTGGAGAAGTCACTTTTTCCGGAAAACTCAAAGAAATGAAAAATTGCAATTACTGCCTAACTGGCCAATATCTATCGGGGGTAAAATCAATTCCTTTACCCAAACAGCGCCGTGAACTCAGTAAATTTATTAGTGCTAAAAAAATCACTAAAAATAATCTCGATAAGTTAGATGTAAAAATTCCACTTGGTGGTTTAGTTGCCATTACTGGAGTCAGTGGCTCAGGGAAATCGACACTCATACATGATGCCCTTATTCCGGCCATTAAGGCTCAATTGAGTCGCGATCGCAAAAGTCTAGATTCAATTGATTATTTGCACTCCGTGACCGGTGTTGAACAAATACAAAGTATTATTGAACTCGATCAAAGTCCGATTGGGCGCACACCACACTCCAATCCTGCCACCTACACAAGTCTTTTTGATGAAATTCGAAAGCTATTTGCAACAACTAAAGAATCTAAAATTCGTGGGTACGGCCCAGGACGCTTTAGCTTTAATGTCAAAGGTGGTCGTTGCGAACGCTGCGAAGGAAGTGGTGTCCTTAAAATCGAAATGCACTTTCTACCCGACGTCTACATTGGTTGCCCTGACTGCCATGGCAAACGCTATAACGATGAAACTCTTTCCGTGCTCTTTAAAAACAAAAATATCCACGAAATATTGGACATGACCATTGAAGAAGCTTACGAATTTTTCAAAAATCACACTAAACCTGAAAGAATTTTAGCCACTCTCAATGCTGTCGGACTTGGCTATATGAAATTGGGCCAAGCGGCCACAACTCTTTCGGGAGGCGAAGCTCAGCGCATGAAGCTTGCCCGAGAATTAGGCAAGAGACCTAAAGGACATTGTCTTTATGTACTCGATGAACCAACGACGGGACTTCATTTTGAAGATATTCGCATTCTACTTACGGCCATTAATTCTCTAGTCGATAATGGTCATACTGTTCTCGTTATTGAACATAATATGGATGTCATAAAATCGGCCGATTATGTTATTGATCTAGGACCTGAAGGTGGAAAAAAGGGTGGGAAAATAATAGCCCAAGGGACCCCCGAAGATATCGTTGCACAAAGTAATGTGTCTTTTACCGGAAAATTTTTAGAAAAGTATTTATAAAAAAGGGAGACAAAAGCCTCCCTCATTCTATGTTGATTCTATTCCAAATTATGGCTTGAGTAAGAACGCAATAACAAATGCGTAAATAACCAATGATTCGATCAAAGCAAGTGAAATAATTAAAGGCGTAAAGATTTTGTCTGCCGCTGAAGGATTACGTGCAATGCCTTCAAGAGCTTTAGATGCAGCAACACCTTGTCCAATAGCTCCCCCTAATACCGCAAATGAAATGGCCATACCAGACGCAATCGCGTAAATACCATCACCAATTTCAAAAACACCATCACCAATCTCATGGTGAACCGTTTGTCCAACTTCGTTAGCATAAACTAAAGCGCTCATGGCAAAAGTCAGTAATGCATAAAAAATTCTCATCATAATTGTCTCCAAATTCTAATGTTCTTCACTATGAGAAGCCATACTAATATAAACCATTGTCAATAAACTAAAAACAAAAGCTTGAATAAAAGCTACAAAAATTCCCAGTCCCAAAAAAATGACAGGAACAATATAAGGCACCATGTTTGAAAAGATCTCTAATACAAGATGATCTCCCGAAATATTACCGCGCAAACGCAAGGCTAGGGCAATAGGGCGAACAACATGGGAAACCAATTCAATGGGGAGAATTAAGAAAGACAAATAAGCGACTGGACCAAAAAAATGTTTGGCATATTTGATGGGGCCCTGACGAATAATTCCATAAATGTTGTAATAGAGAAAAGTAAGAAGGCCAAATGCTAAAGTCGTATTGAGATTCGCCGTTGGTGGAAAAAAGCCTGGAACAGCTCCCAGTAGATTACAGAACAAGATGAGCAAAAACACATAAAATACATAAGGAAAATGCCTTATCGCGAGATCTTCGCCCATAACCGATTTGGCTAAATTAAAAATATAATTACTCAAAAAATCAAAGCTAGACAGAATTCCAAGCTTAGGTGAAGGCGCCAAATTATTCCATTTTTGAAGTTTCTTTCTGTAAAAAAATCCAAGAAAACTTAAAGCAAGCAGCACAATGACAAACGTCACCACGTGACTGGGCTGCTGGGACCAAATTTCCAAAGGCTTAAACCAATTATATAAAGGCTCACTCTCTGATGCCTGCGCAGAACCACAAAATAATATAAATATGAAAATTAATTTTTGTATCATCTATGCTTAGCTACAAACCCTAAAAAAAGGAACAAATACGAAGTGAACTCTATAAAAATAATATAACTCTTATTGCGAGGAACTTCCTCAATTAAATAATAAAATCCAGCAAATAAAAGAGAAAACTTGCATATAAACAAAATAATCACCCAGAAGGATTTTCTGCGCAATTGCCGTACACTAGAGTAGCTTAGTACATATGAGCAATAAAATAAAGCTGAGGCCCCCCCACTGACGAGCAGTGAATCTCGAAAAATTAGTAAAAAAGCTGCTGCCAACACGAGCGAAGCAAAAGTGAAGGCAAAATAAAAATTGTTTTTGCAAATTCTCATCTTTTACGGGCAATCCTGCGTTGATAAATAGAACGCAAACGCTCCTTCAGTACTTTCGTATTGGGATATTCTCCCAAAATGGAATAATAAATATCATAAGCTATTTTTAATTTTTCCAGCATCTCATAATCATTGGCCAACATAAAACGCGCTTGAATCACCTTTTCGCGCTTTACTTCCCTCTTTATGTATTGCCGCCAAAAATGAACGGCCTTTTCCCAATTTTTTTCTTGAAAATAGCACAAACCCAAATCATTTAAAGATGCTAAGGCAAAATCATTCTTTTCATCTTTGATAATTTTTTCGAACCATTTTTTCGCCTCTTCAAATTGCTCTAAATAATAATAAGACCGACCAATGCGATATCCAAAAAAATCTTTTTCCTTTAAAGCTGGCTGGTAGGCATAAAGTTTTTGATATGAATCTAGAGCATCTTGATGTTTTTCTAAAAAGCTAAATTGAATATCGGCAATACGCTCTTGGGCATTTACTTGCCACTTAGGAATTGGTGATGTTTCTAACACCATATTGAAATTATAAAGTGCCTGGTGATAATTTCCAAGATAGAGAGAATAGAGTTCGCCTAGCTGGTAATGCACTTTGGTTTTTACAACTGGAGAAGGTTTGAGGCGTATGATTTCTTCATACTTTTTAATTGCCTCTACATAGTTTTGATCATTAACAAAATTCTGCGCAATAATGATTTCTTTCTGTAAGCGAGAAGAAAAATCACAAGAGATTAGGAGAAATAAAATTAAAGGCAATAACCGCATCATCAATTTCATTTCTCCTCAAAGAATTACTCTTCCGTAGCCTCTTCATCAATATCGCCATCATGATCATTTTCTGCAATTTTCTCAACGGCAACGACTTTTTCCCCGGCCTTCACATTAATCAAGCGAACACCTTGAGTGTTACGCCCTAACAATGAAATACCAGAAATTTTAGTCCGGATAACTTGACCATGATCCGTAATAACCATTAAATCATCACTCTCTGTGACTGGTAAAATTTGAACAATATCGCCATTGCGATCAGTAAGCTTCATAGCAATAATGCCCTTACCGCCGCGTGATTGCTTGCGATATTCAGCTGCATTAGTGCGTTTACCATAACCATTTTCGGTGACTGACAGAATTTCAATTTTATCATCGATAATTTCCATTCCGATGACTTTTTCACTATCGGTAATATTAATGCCTTTTACCCCTTGGGAAACGCGGCCCATGACACGACACTCTTCTTCAGAAAAACGAATAATTTTACCAGAAGAAGCGCAGAGAAGGACGTCTTTGGTTCCATCAGTAATTCTTACGGCAACGACCGCATCGCCATCCTGTACCTTGATGGCCCTCAATCCGTTTTGCTTAATGTTTTTGTAATCTTCTAGCGAAGATTTTTTTACAATACCATTTTCTGTCGCAATCAAAAGATTATACTTATCTTGGTCTTCCTGAGGAATCGCAATGATTTCTTTAATCGTTTCACCATTTTTAATTGGGAGGATATTTATAAGATTGCGCCCCTTACTTGTTCTTGTGCCCTCTGGTAGTTGATACACTTTTAGACTGTAAACAACGCCCATTTTATTAAAGAACAAAATGGTATCATGAGTATTGGCAGTAAAGAGATTTGTAACAAAATCATCGTCAACTGCTTGCGCGCCCTTAACACCCTTACCGCCACGTTTTTGTGCACGATAAGTATCAAGAGTCATACGCTTTACATAACCTTTGTGAGTTACTGTAACAATGACTTCTTCACTTTTAATCATGTCTTCCAGTTGAATCTCATCTGCTTTCGCCACAATTTCTGTACGCCGTTCGTCACCATAAGTTTCGCGCATACTTGAAAATTCTTCTTTGATGATTCCATTCACTCGTTCTTCTGAAGATAAGATATCTTCTAGGTCCGCAATCAGAATCATAATTTCATTATACTCTTTAACAATTTTATCTCTTTCCAATCCGGTAAGACGTTGTAGTCTCATATCCAAAATAGCTTGCGATTGAATCTCGCTGAGCTCAAAGCGTTTGATCAAACGCTCTTTCGCCTGCTGTGGACCATCCGCTGTCTTGATTAATTCTACAACTTCATCAATATTTTCAACGGCCGTTTTTAAGCCCAACAAAATATGAGCTCGTTCGCGAGCACGCTTTAGTTCATAAGTTGTACGACGAACAACGACTTCTTTGCGGTGATTGATAAAACACTGAAGCATCTCTTTCAAATTCATAACTTTGGGTTGCCCCTTATGAATAGAAAGATAAATAATCCCAAAAGATGTCTGCAATTGTGTTTGTTTATAAAGGCGATTTAAAATAACACTAGAAATTTCACCTTTGCGTAGATCAATAACAACGCGAATCCCTTCTCTATTTGATTCATCGCGAATATCAGAAATTCCTTCAAGGGCCTTACTGTTTACCAATTCGGCAATCTTCTCAATAAGACGTGCTTTATTCACCTGATATGGAATTTCCGTTACCACTATGCGCTCACGATCTCGACCAAAAGGTTCAATTTCGCATTTGGCACGAATTTGAATAATTCCTTTTCCAGTAAAATAGGCTGACTTAATGCCCTCTGTTCCATGAATAGTTCCCGCCGTTGGAAAATCGGGACCAGGAATAATTTTGATAAGATCATGCACAGTTAAATCTGGATTATCTATCAAAGCATCAAGACCATTATAGACTTCGGTCAAATTATGAGGAGGAATATTAGTCGCCATCCCCACCGCAATACCAGCGGAACCATTGATCAAAAGATTTGGAATTTTAGTTGGAAGTACGGCCGGTTCTTTTAAAGACCCATCGTAATTTGGCTGCCAATCAATCGTATCTTTATCAATATCTTTGAGCAATTCTTCACTCATACGCTGCATACGAACTTCGGTGTAACGCATGGCCGCAGCATTATCTCCGTCAATTGAACCAAAATTTCCTTGCCCATTTACTAATGGATAGCGCATGGAAAAATCTTGGGCCATACGCACAATAGTCCCATAAACCGAAGAGTCACCATGAGGATGATATTTACCAATCACATCCCCAACCACACGGGCAGACTTCAAAAAAGGCTTATTGTGATAATTGTTGAGCATGTGCATAGCAAAAAGAGCGCGGCGATGCACAGGCTTTAAACCATCACGCACATCGGGAAGGGCGCGCCCCACGATAACGCTCATCGCGTAATCTAGATAGCAACTTCTCATTTCATCTTGAATAAGAAGAGGTACTACATTGCCAGATTTATTCTCATTATTTGTTTCATTATTCTCAGACATTTGTCATCACTCCATTAAATATCAAGGTTTCTCACGTTTAGTGCATTTGTTTCTACAAATTCTCTACGTGGCTCAACTTGTTCACCCATTAAAAGAGAAAACACTTGATCTGCTTCTATGGTATCCTCTATTTTTACTTGCAATAAAGTACGGTTCGTTGGATCCATGGTTGTTTCCCAAAGTTGATCAGGATTCATTTCACCAAGACCTTTATAACGCTGAATATAAGCACCTTGACGGCTTTCTGCCAAAACTGCTTCAGCAAAGTCCGCTAAGTTTTCAAAAATCTGTTCGCCCTTTTCGTTATGGCAGACAAATTTTGAATTCAAATAAGTTCTAATTCCTTCGAAACAATTAAGCAGCTCTTGAAAGTCCATACTTTCAATAAAGTAACTATTTAATTTGAAGCTCTTCTTGACGAGATTATGCTCAACAATCACTTTGACTAAATTAGCCGAATGTTCTTGATCATTTAAAATTTCAAAGTTGTATTTTTTCAAAGTTTGAACAGCTATTTCTTTAAAATTTTTATCCATCTTATCAACAAGATTTTTAAGTTTAGACTCATCTTGCAATATTTCAATATTAAGACCTTGTTCAATTATGTAGCGCAGAACATCTGAATCGAAGTGACGATTGTAAGAAGCAACGGTTTTATGATAATGGCGATATTTGTTAACCAAACTTCTTAATTGCTCAGGCTCAGCAACTACATCATCAATCTTCACTTGCATTTGATTGACAGAGTTACTAATCAAAAATTCATCAAGTGATTTTTCATCTTTAAGATAGCGCTCTTGTTTTCCTTTTTTGTACTTAAACAAAGGAGGCTGTGCAATGTACAAATGCCCTCTTTCCACAATTTCTGGCAATTGACGATAAAACAAAGTCAGCATCAACGTTCTAATGTGACTGCCATCCACGTCGGCGTCAGTCATGATGATAATTTTATGATAACGCAATTTGCTCACATCAAAATTGTCTTTACCAATTCCTGTGCCCATTGCTTGAATCAAAATTTTAATTTCTTCGCTGGAAAGCATTTTGTCGTAACGTGCTTTTTCCACATTAAGAATTTTACCTTTCAACGGAAGAACTGCTTGTGTTTTGCGATCACGACCCTGCTTAGCCGAGCCACCCGCAGAATCCCCTTCCACAATGTAGAGTTCGCAGTTTTCTGGATTTTTATCCTGACAATCGGCCATCTTACCTGGAAGACCACCAAAATCTAAAACTGTCTTACGACGAGTTAAATCTCTTGCCTTGCGGGCTGCTTCACGCGCCGCCGCGGCATCAATAGATTTTTTAATAATCGTCTTCGCGGTATTGGGATGTTCTTCGAGATAAATTTTTAACTTCTCTCCAATAAGAGAATTTACAATTCCTTCAACTTCGGAACTTCCCAATTTATCTTTGGTCTGTCCTTCAAATTGAGGATTGGCCAGCTTAACAGAAATAATAGAAGTCATACCTTCTCTTAAGTCATCACCTGTTAAACTGATCTTAATATTTTTCAATAAATTATTTTCTTTAGTGTAGTTGTTGAGCACACGAGTCAAAGCAGTTTTTAAACCTGATACGTGCGTTCCACCGCCGGGAGTATTGATGTTATTGGCATAACCTGTAATGACTTCGTTGTAAGAAGAAGTCCATTGCATGGCCACTTCTACTTCATAATCATCACGACTATCAGAAAAATAGATAACATCATTGTGAACTGTTGTCTTAGAACGGTTCAAATATTTTACAAATTCAGCAATTCCACCTTCGTAATGAAAAACATCTGCTTCTTTTTCAGTTCTTTCATCTTTAAGAACAATGCGAAGACCTCTATTCAAAAAAGCCATTTCGCGAAAACGATTAGAAAGCGTATCGTAATTATATTCTGTTATTTCAAAAATATCGGGATCTGGTTTAAAAGTAACAGAAGTGCCACCCTCATTAGGATTAGCGGCTTCACCTGTTACGGCTAGTGGTTTCTCGGCTTTACCATGAATGAATTTCAACTTGTGAACTTTTCCATTTTTCTTAATTTCTAGAGTTACCCACTTAGAGAGCGCATTCACAACAGAAGCACCTACACCATGAAGACCACCAGAAACTTTATAGGCTCCACCATCTTCATTAAATTTTCCACCTGCATGAAGTTTAGTGTAAACAAGTTCTGCAGCTGAAACTTTTTCAATAGGATGAATATCAACAGGGATCCCTCTGCCGTTATCTATAACGGAAACTGAATTATCGACGTGAATGGCGACTTTAATTTCTGTACAAAAGCCCGCGAGAGCCTCATCTACAGCGTTATCGACAATCTCATAAACGAGATGATGGAGACCGCGAAAACCCGTATCACCAATGTACATACCTGGTCTTTTGCGAACAGCTTCTAGACCTTCTAATACTTTAATCTTGTCTGCACCATAATCTGAGCTGACTTTAGAGATCGACGTTTTTTCTGAATCGGACATTAGGCACCTTTCATTGAATTGTTTTTATCATCCCATTTTCTATGTAAATGAGATTAGCTCCGACTATTTCTTTGAGTTCTTTTTTGAAATTTTCGTTCGCCGTTGTAATGAAAACTTGAAAGTCTCTTTGTTCTAAAAAGGAGACTAAATTTTTCCATCTACGGCGATCTAATTCTCCAGATACATCATCAATTAAAACAATCGGATAGGAGCTTAATTTATACCTAAAAAGCTCTATATAGGCAAAATTTAAACTCAAAAAACTCATCTTTTGTTGCCCTAAAGAACAGAATTCAAAGCTATTAATTCCATCAAAATGAAGCAGATAGTCATCGCGATGAATTCCCTTATTGCTCTTTCCAATTATGCATTCTTTTTCAAAATTATTTTCTAATAATTCAAAAATTTCGTGTTTGTCTAAGCCTTGAAAATCGCTTTCTATTTCTATGAGAAGTTCATGTTCTTCTGCATAAATTTCTTTAAAAATTTTGCTAATAAACGGACTAAGACTTTTAACTAATTCTATGCGTTTTTCAATAATCTCTTTTCCATAATTTGCAATTTCTGAATTCAAAGCTTTAACTTGTTCTTGAAAACGGTTGGGCTTATTTCCCAATAAGAAATTTTTTTGTTTTATGGCTTTTTGGTAATAGCTGAGATTTTTTTTGTATAAGACATCTAATTTGGAAAAGGCATTATCGAACCAATCACGACGCTCTGATGGTACGTTATTAAAACTATAAAAATCATAGGGATTGATAAAAACAATTTGTCCGTTGATTTTCTTTTTGCTCTTCTCTCCATTAAAAAACCAATTTGTTTCTTTTCCCATGATTTTAGCAGAACATTGGTACTGGCTTAGATCATCCTCTAAAAGGGCCATAATTCCTATTTCTGGAGCTTCTGCATCCATACTTAATATCTGAGCAAAGCCTGTATTTTTACGAAAGGATTTTTTTTCAAAAAGATAATGGATAATTTCTAAAAGATTTGTCTTTCCATTTCCATTATCACCAAAGATGCAGTTAATTGAAGAAGAAAGGTCTAGAGCTCTGGCCTCAAGATTACGAAAATTTGAGGCCATGATTTTTTTGATCTTATAAAACGACATTTACTAGAGACGTAATGGCATTAAGATACCTAGATATTGAGGAAGCTCTTCTGATTTTACAACAACAGGATGTAACTCGCTGTTAAATTCAAAAATTACTTCGGAATCAGGTAATACAGACAAAGTATCTAATAGGTACTTTGCATTAAAACCAATACTCATTTCATCGCCAGTATAATTAACATCAACAATTTCAAAAGCATCACCGATAATGGAATGGTTTGCTGAAATAGTAAGTTTGTTGTTTGAGATGTTGAGTTTTACACCATTAGTTTTTTCATTTGCCAAAATTCTAATACGCTTAATGGCTTTAATAAGTGCTGAGCGGTCAACATTCATTGAATATTTTGTTTTAGTTGGAATATGTGCCTGATACTTTGGAAATTCTCTGGCTATTAAACGGACTGAAACATAATAATCTTCACAGCTGATATAGATAAAAGAATCATCAAGAGCAAAACGAATATCAGAGTGAGGATATGTTTCAGCTAATTTTTTAACTTCGCCAATTCCTTTGCGTGGAATAATAATACCATCAGTTAAAAAATCTTCAGGTCCATTGAAATCTTCAATATCTAAAAGTGCTAGACGATAACCATCAACAGCAACAGTTCTCAAACTTGAGTTGATAACTTGAAAAAACATACCATTCAAAAAAGGACGAGTTTCATCAGTGGAAATGGCATAAGAGACTCTATTAATACATTCCAGTAACTGTTTTGCATGTAAGTGGAAAGTATTAGATTCTGATGCAAAATTAATATCAGGATATTCTTCAGCGTTAGTGATAAGAAGTGAATAATCGATATTTCTACAAACAAGTTTTAAAACATTTTTTGCATTATCAGAACTGAAGGTAATTTCTTCATCAGGAAGTTCTCTTACGATATCAAAAATATTTTTTGCGTTAATGCAAAAGACACCTTCTTCAGAAATAACAGCTGGGCAAATTAATTTAGCTGATACTTCTAAGTCAGTTGCGACTATTGTTAAAGAATTGTTTTTGGCTTCGAAAAGACAATTGGTAAGCAGTGGCCTAGATATTTTTTTATCTACTACTGAAAGCATTTTATTAAGCGAATCTCTAAGAATTTGAGCATTAATTTTTAATTGCATTACTACCTCTAAAAACGAATCTTTAAATTTCTATTTTTATATGATTTTTACAACGCTTTGTCATTAACTCATGATCTAATTCTTTGCATGAGCTAAGTTGTTTCATGTCTATATCTATATATATATTTAATATAATAATAATAATGCTGTTGATTTGTGAGTAATTTGAGAAAAGCTTATAATTTTAATCAGTTAATTGAGTATCCAAATTTAATATCTGTGTACAAAAATCGTGTATAAAAATCATTGTTTCGTATATCACTAAAAGTTGAGTGTATTACTAGGGTATTTTTCCCAATTTCTTAACAAAACAATCTAACTTTATCTTTCCAAGTAAATAAAAAGTCAGAAATAGCTGTGTTTTTTCCACAAAATATTTCACATGTTATTAAAAATAGGCCGTTAATAGCAAAATTGTGAATTAACAGTGAAAAATTATGTGTAAAACTAGTTGAGATCGTTCTCTATTTCTACGATTGCCTGCGAAATTTTGGCATCATTCTTTAAATTTCGTTTAATTTTGTGAATGGCATGCAAAACAGAAGTGTGATCGCGTTTGCCAAAATATTTTCCTATTTCAGTCAAAGTTTCCTTTATAAGTTTATAGGAAAGATACATGGCAATGTGACGCGCGAGTGTTACTTCTTTTTGCCGGCTCTTAGATCTAATATCTGCAAGTGGAATTTTAAAATGAGTTGCAACAGTTTTGGCAATATTGTCCATGGTTATTGAACTGATATTGCTAATATCGTCTAATTTTAATTGTTCGCGTGCAGTTTCAATATCAATATCGACATTAAGAAGTGACGAGTAGGCTCCCAAGCGGATTAAGGATCCTTCTAGTTCTCTAATATTGTCTTTAATAGAGCTTGCCATGAGATTGATGACATCATCGGGTAGGTAAATATCTTGTGCTATTGCTTTGTGTTTTAAAATGGCAATTCGTGTTTCCAAATCAGGCTGTTGAATATCAACAACCAGTCCCCAAGAAAGTCTTGTTCTCACACGTTCTTCAATGCCATCAATGTCTTTCGGCATTTTATCGGAAGTAAATATTAATTGTTTCCCTTTGCCGTGTAACTCGTTGAAAATATTAAAGAATTCATTTTGAGTAGATTCTTTGCCTTTGATTTCGTGGATATCATCAATCATGAGAATATCAACTTGATCGGTATAGCGCTGACGGAAATTATCAATGGTTCTTTCGCGGAAAGCTTTGACCATTTCTTTGATAAAATCATTGGCCGAAATGAGACAAATTCTTTTAGAACTAGAAATTTTATTAATTTGATTTGCAATGGCATGCAATAAATGAGTCTTTCCTAATCCTGAGGAACTGTAGATATATAGCGATGGATAGACCTTTCCTGGTGATTCTGCTACGGCAGAACAAGCTGCGTGGGCCATATTATTAGAGGGCCCAACAATAAAATTATCAAAAGTTTTTTGGGGGTCAAATTGAGTTAACATAGCACCAGCAATATCTTCTTGTTGAGAATTGCTTATAAAATTTTCGGGACTATTAATGACATCCTGAGTATCGGGACGAATGTCATTAATAAAAAAACGCGTATCCTGTACACTGGCACCTCTCGTTACAGTATAACTATCGTGAGATTCAATGCGTTCATTGTGAGCAAAACTTGAATTTGGAATACTAGGCGCTGCAACGGTTTCAACATTTCCTGTTCGCAATATGATTTGAAAACGCTTACCAAGAGTGTTTTCGATAGAATGATTTAGCTGCTCTAAGTAGTGGTTTTCTAACATTTTTTTAATAAAAGGAGTCGAAATATTAAAACTTAGTTCGGAATTACCAATAGATTGGATACTGAGCATTCCTTTAAAGTAGGTGTTAAATTTCTGCTCTCCAATAGAGGCTTTAAATTGAGAACAAATTTCTTCATTAAGTAATGAAAGCTCATCACTATCACTTTGATCTTGCATATTAATTGATACTTGAACTTTGTTTGTTGGTCTATTTGATTTTTCAGCGGCCACTGGAGATTTGAGTTGCTCTTGGAAGGGATCAATTTCTGTTTTTGAATTTTCTAGATTAAAAAAATGAGAAAAGATAAAGTTACTGTCTTTTTTGTCGCTCATGAGTGCACTCCAAATGATTGAAGCGAAATATGTCACGAGATCTACAGCTTTTCAATACGGCAATAAAAATCAATAAAAAACATTTTTTGTTTTGCTCTTGACCTTTCCCTAACAAGAGGGTAATTATTCAGTCCAGATTATTTGTCTCAAATAGAATATTGTTGAAGCTGAGGTTTTTATGAGCAAGCGAACATGGCAACCAAAAAAAATGAAAAGACTTAAAACTCATGGCTTTTTGAAGCGTATGGCAACTAAAACAGGTAGAGCTGTTTTGGCACGCAGAAGAGCTAAAGGTAGAAAGCAGTTAGCACCTACTATCAGCACTAAGTGCTAATGGAGTTATATTTTGGCAAAATCATTTGTCAAAATTGAGCCTTTAAAAAGAATTGATTTTAATTATTTAAGAGAGAAGCCTTTCCGTGAAAGGTCTTCTCTCTTTTTGCTTTTTCACAAGCCCTCTCGTCTTCATTATTCTTACTCTCGTTTTGCTTTTAGCCTTTCTAAAAAAGTTGGAAAAGCAGTTGTACGCAACAGATTGAGGCGTATTTTAAAAGAGTTTTTGCGGACGCAAGAAGATAAAACTTTGGGTGTTGATTTTCTAATTGTTGTCAACAATCTGATTTTTAAAAAATTTCCAAATTCGTCAGAGACTGAGCAGCTTCTGTTAGGTGAGTTAAAAGACTTATTGGTTTCTATGCAGGCAAAGTATGTTGACTAGATTGTCCCTTTTATTAATCAAGTTTTATCGTCTTGGAATTTCTCCCTATTTAGCTCCTCGTTGTCGTTATTATCCCAGCTGTTCTGAGTACTCACTTATTTGTTTTCAAAGATTTACATTTCTTAAGGCCTTATGGTATTCACTCAAACGAATATTAAGGTGTCATCCATTATCCAAGGGTGGAGTCGATCCAGTACCCGAAAAATAAGTGGTCCCATAGGACCAGAAAATGAGGTTTCAATGTTTGAAGATCAAAAGCGTGTTCTGTTAGCTGTTGTATTAACTGGTGTTGTTATTTTTTCTTGGCAATTTTTCTTTGCCCCTAAGGTTCCCGAAAATAAATTAGTTACTTCACAGCAAGTCGTTACGACCACACCAACTTCAACATCTACTTTATCTGCATCTGCAATGCCTGTTGAGCCCGTTAATCCTGTTAAGCCAGTGGAACCAGAAAAAGTTAACTTTACTAATGAAATAACAGGCAAAGTGGCTTCTTTTAAGTTTAACCAAAATTTCTCTATTTTAGATATCAAAAGCAATTTTTCTGGTCTTCCAATTAAAGATGTTGCTGGCACAGAGATCCCAATTGTCCTAGAAAAAAAGACTGCAACAGGTTATATCGCAATTGAATTTTTGCCTAATGAGACAGGAAGTGGTGTTTATCATTCAGTCAATGATGATGCTACTTTGAGTCTTCGTTTAGATGATAGTGGAAGACTTAATTATACGATCAATTTTACTCAGCCAACTCAAGTTCGCTTTGCCTTTACTTCAGCTAAGCAAAGTTTGGAAAATCGTCAGGTTCGTAATTTTACTTTTTATTCTAAAGAGCTGAATACAATTGAAGTTGGCGATGATGAAGATGGAGAAGCGACAGTCAGCTGGTTAGGGATTGATTTCAATTATCACCTTTTGGCTTACGTTTTAAAGAAACCACAACTTTTTCAATATAAGACAACAGAAGATTCTAAAATGTATATGACGTCGGTGAACTCTGTTGATACTTTGGAAGGCTTTGTTGTTTATACCAAAAAAGAATACGACCACCTTATTGCTTTGGGTGATAATCTTCATCTTTCTGTTGATTTTGGAATTTGGTCAATTTTGGCAGTGCCAATTTTGCGTGTACTGCAGTTCTTTTATAAATTTCTTCCTAACTACGGTGTTTCAATTATTTTGATTACGTTGTTGCTCAGATTGCTAACTTTTCCTTTGCAATATAAGTCGATCAAAAGCATGAATCGCATGAAGGAAATTCAACCTGAGCTCAATAAGTTGAAAGAAAAATATAAAGAGGATCCACAGCGTCTTCAAAAAGAAACAATGGCATTTTTTAAACAAACTGGTTATAACCCAATGAGCGGCTGTCTTCCTATTTTGCTTCAAATCCCCATTTTCTTCGCATTTTATCGCGTTCTATATAATGCAGTCGAGTTGGTTGGTGCGCCTTTTGCGCTTTGGATTGCAGACTTGAGTATTAAAGATCCCTATTATGTGCTTCCTGTTTTGATGGGTGCATCTTTCTTTTTGCAACAAAAATTGACTCCTAGTCCAACAGCAGATCAAACTCAGCAAAAAGTGATGATGTTCATGCCATTACTTTTTGTTTTTATTATGAAAGATCTTCCTGCTGGTTTGAACCTTTATATTTTCGTTTCAACAATTGCTGGTGTTTTACAGCAAGTATTTATGGCGAGGAAAAATAAGAAAGTTACAGCATGATTTTTGATAAGTTCATAGATGATTCTGCAATTATTGCTTGTATAACTGGAAGTGGCGCAAATAGCGCCACTTCTGTTTTGCGCATTTCAGGTTTTAAAAGTATTACTGATTTTTCTTCTTGTTTTTCCCGCTCTGTTGCTGATTTCAAGCCTCGTTACTGTGAATTGGTTAACATTATCGATATTAATAATGAAATTTTGGATAATGCGATAGTCTCTTATTTTCCCGCGCCAAATAGCTATACTGGGGAGAATGTCCTGGAAATTAGTATTCATGGAAATCGTTTAAATGTAGAGCGCATTATTGATTTTTTCATTGCCAAAAAATTATGTCGTTTGGCCGCACCTGGTGAATTTTCCTATCGTGCACTTAAAAATGGAAAATTGAGTCTTTCGCAAATTGAGGGCTTGGACTTATTGTTGAACGCTAAAAGCCCATTGGCATTGGCTCAAGGAAATTCTCTTTTGAAGGGAGAATTGCATGATTTGTATTTAAAATTGCGTGAATCTTTTTTGCGCTTGAAAGCGGCTTTGGAATTGTCTCTTGATTTTTTTGAGGATGTTGATGCAGAGCAGGCAGATGCTGAATTTAATTTAGCATTAGATGAATTTACCTTCTTAGAGCAAAAACTTTTTAATAAAACCATTTTTAATTCCAAGAATCTTTTGACGCCATCGATTGTTGTTTTTGGCGCACCTAATGCCGGCAAAAGTTCTTTCTTTAATCGCTTGCTGGCTTATGATCGTTCCATTGTTTCTCATGTTCCTGGAACGACACGTGATTATGTTTCAGAGTTTATTTATTATAATGGTGTTGAATATCGTTTTGTTGATACCGCAGGGATTCGCAGCTCTGATGATTTTATTGAACAGGAGGGAATTGCTTTTTCGCAAAAGCTGCTACGCGATTCCTTTTTTTCTATTCTCATTGTTAATCCTCTTGAGGTTTCAGATTCTTCTTTTATGCAGGATCTTGTTGGCCGTGCGGATCAGGTGATTTATTCTCATAAAGACATTTTAGGTGAAGCAGATCCTAATCCTTTAAAAGTAGAAGATTTTCTTTCTTATAATTTTCGTGATCAAAATTGTGCTTTTCAAATTCTTCTCAATAAAATTAGTGATTTTTATCGGGAACAATCTGAAGCTGCTGGAATTTTGGTAGAGCGACAATCTCGTATCATTCAAGACATTGATGCTCAGTTTTCAGATTTTCGAAATCTCATGGATCTCGAGCATGACCGTGTAATATGGGCCAACGCACTGAGTCAAATATCGCATCTTCTAGAAGAATTAATTGGCATAGTAGCTTTAGATGATGTACTAGATACTGTTTTTGGAAATTTCTGTATTGGTAAATAGTATCGTTGTTCCACGTAGAACATTTAGCTTATGAAAAATCGTGAATTTCAAATTGCTGTTATTGGTGGTGGTCATGCAGGCGTAGAAGCGGCTCATATTGCTGCGACTATGGGACTCTCGACTTTGCTTCTTTCTATGGAAGGAATTCCCCTCGCCTCACCTCCCTGCAACCCTGCCGTAGGTGGAATTGGTAAGGGACATTTGGTGCGAGAACTTGATGCTTTAGGCGGGATTATTGGAAAGGCAACTGATCTTGCGGGAATTCAGTTTCGTATTCTCAATGAATCTAAGGGACCCGCCATTCAAGGTACGCGGGTGCAGATTGATTGTGATATCTATCCCAAAGTCATGGAAGAGATTTTGGCGCAAGTTCCTAGTTTGAAAATAGTAAGAGATCAATTGTTCCACATGGAACAATTAGCAGAAGGTTTTGTTCTCAAGACAAAGTCGGGACAAATTTTTCACGCTCAGCGAGTGGTTTATTGTTTGGGGACTTTCCCTGGTGGGAGAATATATATAGGAAAAAATTCCTTCGAGGGTGGAAGAATTGGTGCTCCAGCTTCCCCTTCTATTTCCAAAATATTTGATCGGGTTAAGATTCAAGATCTTCCTTTTAAGACGGGAACACCTCCGCGTATAAAAAAGGAAAGTATCGATTTCAGTAAAACAGAAGCTCAGCTTTCAGATGAGCAAACACAATTTTTTCATTTTGGTCACTATGGAATGACCGAACGCT
>QKCN01000036.1 GCA_003245675.1 Bacteriovoracaceae bacterium
GGATTATCGACCACAATAAATTAGAAGAACATTTAGGAACTGATGCAGACTTAGAACAGTTTAATAAAAAGAGAAAGGAATTAGGATTAGGGTATTTTGCAGATATCGTCCTTAATCATGTCGATTGGGATCATCCTTGGACTAAAGAAAGACAGGATTATTTTCACAAAGAAGGCGATATCAAAGACTGGAATGATCCCCTTCAAGTTGAAAATGGGAAAGTCACAGGACTTCCTGACTTAGACCAAGACCATCCTGAGGTTTTCAAAAAACTCATGGACTATACCAAAGACTGGATCGATCGCACCCAAGCGAGCAGTATTCGTTTAGATGCGGTTAAGCATATTGGCCATAAATTTTGGAAAAAATTTATTCAAGAAATAAAGAAATTTACGGGGAAGAAAAAGGATTTTCTCTTTTTGGGAGAATTTTTGCATGGAGATCCTTTGCAATATCGGCCCTATATCGAAGACGGGTTTAATGCTTTCTTTGATTACCCGCTTTACTACGGAATCCGCGATGCCTTTGTTTGGAAGAAGTCGCTGCTTTCTTTGGCGGCCAGAATTCAACAGCGAGAAGATATTTTTCCCGATAAAATTCATCTGCTCACATTTTTAGAAAATCACGATATGCCTCGTTTTATTGATTTAAGCGATAATATTTCAGTGACTGATCTCAAGCAGGCTTTTGCATTTATGATGACTCAACGAGGTATCCCCATGATTTATTATGGAATGGAGAATCTGGCACGAGGAAAGACGGGAGAAGAGGGAAGAGTTGATTTTGACTGGAGCTTTCTCCCTGGCAAGCGCTTGGTCAAAAAAATGATCAGTTTACGAAAAGATCATATTTCCTTTCGCCGAGGCACTGTTGATGAATTAGAGGTGCGAGATGACCTTTATATTTATCGCCGCGTTCATTCTTTAGAAGAAAGTATTGTTGTTATTCACCGAGGTGATGAGGCGAAAGATTATATTTTTGAGCTTCCCGACAAAGATCTTTTTAAAGGCGAAAAATCGCTGGAAAACTTATTAGATGTGCGCCGTTTTCAAATTCGAAATGGACGCGCGCTACTGCATATGGATCCTCATGATCTGATGATTTTCTCTCATGCGCGCAAAAATGTTCTTGCGAAAACAATTGCTCAAGAGAAAAGACGTCTTTGGAAAGTGAAGCTAAAATTAACTTCTGCACTTGAAAAAGAAGATGAAGTTTTTGCGGTAGGAAGTAATGCCGCACTTGGCACTTGGGATACTTTAGCCGCGGCTGGTCCTTTTAAAGATGGAACTCTTTCCGTGCTTATGCCCTATAAAGCAGTTGCTGAATTTAAGCTTATCCGAAAAAAAGAAGATGGCAGCATTATTTGGGAAAATGGGGATAATAGAGGTGTTTTTGTGAACCAAAAAAACAAAGAAATTTATTTAACTCCTCGTTTTTGAGCAAGATATTGTCTCTTTTTTAGACACTGTTCCACTCTTTTGACGGTTTATATGTAAATTATGGCCAATTTTTTGGCCTTGGGTTTGCACATATACGAGGCATGAAATACAAAATCATTTTGACACTCCTTTTATTGTTTGTTTTCTCATTGAGCTCGGCAATGGCCCAATATATGCAGCCTAACGTGCTCCCAACCACCGAAGAAGATTTGGAAAAATTAGGTGGGGCATCTTCCGTTAGAGAGCTTTGCGATATCTGGGAAAGAGATAATGATCAGGAAATTAAAATGCAAAGCGCCAATTTTCAGATGCTCGCTAAATCGCAAGAGACAAGCGAAAGCTTAAAGCTATCCTTGCAAGACGTTGGGGATGGCGATTCGCTTATTTCAATGGATGGTGAGAATTTAAAAGTGCGCTTTTTTTACCTTCCCAATAAAGGCGACGGCGTTTCTAAAAAATCTTTTGCCGGCGGAGATATTGATTATGGCAATCTTCAAGTGCGCGGGAAAGTGGAACTTGATAATACGAGTGGAACTGACACTTATTATGTTGTTCAGCATTTCCAAACATACCATCTGATTTCTTTAGATTCTCAAAACTATCACATGTCTTGGGGCGCCGGCCAATTCTTACGTCTTAGCAATGAAGAACTAGATGTTGCACCTGCAGCGATTGGCTTCAATTTACAAAAGAAAAACGGGAGATTCAGCTTTTCAGTCATGTCTGGCTTAACCGCACTAGACGGTGACTTTGGAAGCTTTAAGCCGGAAACTCACTTTAGTATAAAATTCAACCTTTAGACAATTTCGACTCTTATATTCGGATTGAATTTTTCCTTTAAGACTGATGTTATGGCATCAAGAGTTCCAGTCAGAGCACTAGGGCAAGAACCACAGGCACCTAAAAACTCAATCATCAGAGTATTGTTGCGGTAGCTAAGGCACTTTATGTCACCACCATCGGCCTTTAAAAAAGGGCGAATGTGTTCGTCGACAATTAATTCAACTTCTTTTAGTTCTTCTGGCCCTTTGAGATGTGATGTTTTTTGGGAAAAAAGAGGGCAGTGTTCTTCTAGTTTTTGGCTGAGAACATTGAGGACTTCAGGTTCTAGTTTGTCCCAAAGGTCCGCTGACTCAAGCCCAATAGTCACAAAGTTTTTTCCATAGAACTGGTAATTTATTTGTGCAATCGAAAATAATTCATGAGCGAGAAGATTATTTTTAGTCTCTGACTTATTGTAGTAGCGGATAGGTTCACCAAGATTGACCTCTTTATCAAGAATAAATTTTCGAGCAACGGGATTTGGTGTCTTTCTAACTTTCATAGTGTCCTCTTGGATTTAGGTAAAAGTATTAATGATCTTGAGTAAAGCTTCTTCAAATTTTTCAATCTCTTCGATCCGATTGTAGATACTAAGAGATGCGCGCACCATTGCCGATGTTCCGAAAAACTTCATCAGAGGCTGGGCGCAGTGATGGCCCGTTCTTACTGCAATGCCGGATTCATTGAGAAATGTCCCAACATCATGAGCATGAAGACCTTCGATATTAAAAGGGATTGTAGCAATGCGATGGGCCGGTGAACCATACACTGTAATTTTAGGGGAAATGCTTAAAGCTTGAGCCAGACGCTTCCCTAGAAGTTCGTAATGAGCCTCTAAATCTTCCCAACTATAGCGCGAAAGGTAGCTGAGTGATTCATAAAAGGCAATAACTCCTTCAATATGAGGCGTGCCTGCCTCAAACTTATGTGGGAGCATATTAAAAGTTGTCCCTGCTTCAAGGTCTACGGAATCAATCATGCTGCCACCACCTTGATAAGGAGGCATTTGATCTAAGAGTTTTTCTTTGCCATAAAGAACCCCTACGCCAGTTGGGCCAAATATTTTATGGGCCGAAAAGACAAGAAAATCACAATCGAGATTTTGTACATCGATTGGAAGATGGGCCATCGCTTGAGCTGCATCAAGCAAGAAAAGAGCGCCTTTTTGATGAGCAAAATCAATAAACTGCTGTATGGGGTTAATTGTGCCCAAAACATTTGAAATATAGGTTAAAGACACAAGACGAGTTCGGGGAGTAAAGAGCGTCTGATAGTGATCCCAATCAAGCTCTCCGCAAGGGGTCATCTTTACTGCCTTAACCGTAATTCTTTTTTTCTTTGCCAGGATTTGCCAAGGAACAATATTAGCATGATGTTCCATTTCGGAGATAATAATCTCATCACCTTCGTTAAGCAGTTCTCCATAAGAATTGGCAACTAAATTAATTGATTCCGTAGTGCCTTTGGTGAAAATGATTTCTTCAATTTTCGACGCATTGATGAATTCTTTAACTTTTTGGCGTGTTCTTTCAAAATATGTCGTATTTTGTTCACTGAGATGATAAACCGCACGGTGAATATTCGTCGACTCTTTGCAGTTATACCGATCACAAGCTGCACAGACGGGCGTCGGCTTAAGCGTTGTGGCAGCATTGTCAAAATAGATAGGCATTACATTAAGCGCAGAAAAATCAAGACGCACGTTCTTAATATCAAAATTTATTTTGCTCATGCTCGCTCCTGATCGCCAATGATTTTACGAGTACAGTTTGCAACTTTTTTGACAAGTATGTGATTGAGTTTGTGGCGAATTTTATCGTTGTCTATCTTTAAGATAAGATCATAAGCAAAGGCGTTGGTTAGCATTTCCCGTGCGCGTTCTGCATTTATGCCACGACTTTGAAAATAGAAAAGCTCTTCATCAGAAAGCTGACCAATAGTCGCTCCATGATTGGCCTTAACGTCGTCAATTGTAATTTCAAGCTGAGGCTGCGTATGAACCTGCGCCTTTTTTGAGAGCAGAAGGTTCTTATTCAACTGATTAGTCGTCGCTCCTTTAGCCTCTGGAGATAAAAGAATATGGCCTTGAAATACTCCATGTGAAACGTCATTGAGAATGCTTTTGCTGACTTGCTCACTATGGGTATTGGGGGCAAGGTGAAGAATAGAAGAGTAATTATCACTCTGCTGGTCATTTTTAAGGGCACAGAGGGAATTGCAGATGCAATGCGCCTCTTCTTCTTCTAGTGAAATATTGACTTGATTGCGTGAATATTTTGATCCCTCAGAAAAAATAAAGGATGTATAGCGAGCATTTCTTTTAAGACGTGCATCCAAAGTCGCAAAGTGCATGCCGTGATAGGGAAGCATTTGAGTAATTGAGTGGCCTAGACGACTGCCTTCAGCTTGAAAGATTTGCGTATGGCATAGACTTAAACTGTCTCCTTCATAGAAACCTAAGTGGTGCTCTAAAATGCTTACCCTCGCATTTTCTTCTAATACGATGGTGTTTTTAAGAGGAGCAATTTTTTTGTTCATGGCGTGAGACTGCAAATAGACGAGGTGAAGGCTATCATCTAAGTGAGCATTCTTTTTTACGCGCATAAGTAGACCATTAAAAAAATACATATCATTGATGTGATTTTGAAAATTGCGCTCTTTTTGAAGAACTTTGCGAGTCATTGGATCTTTAATTTCTACTTCGTTTTGGAAATATTCAGTCCAAGGAGCAAAATCGCCGTTGGAAATAGCGGCCGAGAGAGTATTAATTTCAATTTTGTCTTTAATGCGTTGAATTTTGGAAAGTTCAGATGAAAGCCTTCCATCGACAAAAACAATAACTTGCGATTCCCCTTTAATTAATTCGTAGAGTTTTTTGATTTCTTCAGAATTGAGACTGCTCTCTTTAGCACATTCCTCAGTATGAATGTCCCATTCTTTTTCAAAGAATCCTTTGAAATCGGTAAAACGAAAATTTTCAGTTTTATGGTGGGGAAGTCCAAACTGCTGTAGTTGTGAATAAGCCCTCTCCTGAAGCTTGGAAATAATCGGCTCTTCAAAAGTTGGTTTATAATTTTCTTTTGCGATTGCTGTAATATTCATATCACTTCCTAAAGCTCATTAATCAACCAATCGTATCCCTCTTTTTCCAAACGCAAGGCCAATTCTTTGCCTCCCGTTTTGATAATTTTCCCTTGGTACAAAACATGAATGTAGTCGGGCACAATATAATCAAGTAGGCGTTGGTAGTGAGTCACCAAGATCACGGCATTGTCTTTACTTTTTAGAGCATTCACTCCTTCTGAAACAATTCTTAGTGCATCGATGTCTAAGCCTGAGTCGGTTTCGTCGAGAAGGGCCAAGCGAGGGTTTAATACGGCCATCTGAAGAATTTCATTTTTCTTCTTTTCGCCTCCAGAGAAGCCCTCATTGACTGCGCGTTCTAGGAAACTGCTATTCATTTTCAATTTCTCTAAAAAGGGATTTAGGAAGTGACGAAATTCTTCTTCACTAAGAGTTGGTGCACCATTAGAGCGACAAACCTCATTATGAGACTCATGCAAAAAGGTTAAATTTGTTACACCAGGGACTTCAATAGGATATTGGAAACCAAGAAAGATTCCAAGTTTTGCTCTTGCATCTGGATCAAAATCCAAGATACTTTCCATTCCATTATCTGTTTCAAAAATAACATCACCTTGAGTCGCCTCAAAGGCTGGATGACCAGCAATAACTTTGGAAAGTGTACTTTTCCCTGAACCGTTGGGTCCCATAATGGCATGGACTTCTCCGGCCTTAACAGTAATGTTAATTCCTTTTAAAACTTCTTTGTCAGCAACAACTGCGTGTAAATTTTTAACTTCTAACATGGTATCCCTCAATTATCCTACAGAGTTTTCTAATCTCATTTCAATTAACTTAACTGCCTCAACGGCAAATTCTAGAGGCAGCTTTTTAAACACATCTTTACAGAATCCATTGACAATCATGGATATGGCTTTTTCTCTTTCAATGCCGCGAGACTCGAGATAAAAAAGCTGATCCGCACTGATGCGAGAAGTAGAGGCTTCGTGTTCCACCACGGCCGTATCATTCTGAACGTCAATATAAGGAAAAGTATTGGCCCGGCATTTTTCCCCAATGAGCATGGAGTCACATTGAGAATAATTTCTTGCTCCAGTTGCAGAAGAGGCAACCTTTACAAGTCCGCGATAGGAACTAGAGGAGTTTTGGGCCGAGATCCCTTTTGAAATAATTGTGCTTTTAGTGTTTTTCCCGATATGCACCATTTTTGTTCCAGTATCGGCTTGCATATAGTTGTTGGTCAGAGCAACTGAGTAGAAAAATCCTTCCGAATCATCGCCCACGAGAAGGCATGAAGGATATTTCCAAGTATGAGATGATCCTGCTTCGACTTGGGTCCAAGAAATCCGAGAGCGCTTTCCAAGACATTTTCCTCTTTTGGTTACAAAGTTAAAAATCCCACCACGCCCTTGCTCATCTCCAGCATACCAGTTTTGCACAGTGGAATATTTAATCTCAGCATCGTCCAATGCGACAAGCTCCACAATTGCAGCATGCAGTTGATTTTGATCGCGTTCAGGGGCCGTACAGCCTTCTAAATAATTCACTGAACTTTCTTCATCGGCAATGATGAGTGTTCTTTCAAATTGTCCTGTATCTTTAGCGTTAATGCGAAAATAGGTCGAAAGATCAATAGGGCACTTGACTCCTTTAGGGATATAAATAAAGGAACCATCAGAGAATACTGCGGTGTTAAGTGCCGCATAAAAATTGCTAGTATAGGGGACGACTGAGCCCAAATATTTTTGGAGAATTTCTGGACATTTATGAGTTGCTTCTGAAATGGAGCAAAAGATAATGCCATATTTTTCTTCTAATTCTTTTTGGTGAGTTGTGGCAACAGAGACGGAATCAAAAACAGCATCGACGGCCACACTGGCCAAGCGATTTTCTTCCTGAATAGGAATCCCCAGCTTTTCAAAAGTCTCCAAAAGTTCAGGGTCGATCGCAGAGTTTTGGCTATTGTTTTCCTGAGGAAGATCTTTGGGGGCCGAATAGTAGCGCAAGGCTTGAAAATCAATGGGAGGGATTTGCAGATAGGCCCAATCGGGATGCTGATCTTGAATTTTTTCCCAATGATAAAAAGCTTTAAGGCGATAATCCAAAAGCCACTCGGGCTCTTTTTTGCGCTTAGAGATTTCGCGCACAATATCGGCAGTTAGCCCCCGGGGAAAATCTTCTGATTCAATATTTGTTTCAAATCCGTATTTGTAGTTGGATTTATTTTCAGGATCAAACTTGCTCATGATTTTAATCCTCTTGAATAGGATGCTCTAAAAAGTATTGCTTGGTGCTCGTTTCTAGAATTTCTTCCATATTGACTCTGTCGAAAAACTCAATAGACATGCGATTAATGTTGCGGACAAAGCGGGAGATATTGCAAAAATGGACGTAGTCACAAATATCTTGTTTGGCCGCACAACGATACATAAACTTTTCACCTTCGATAATTTCAGCAAAACGACTATAGCTAATAGTGCTAAGATCACAATTGAGCACATAGCCTCCTTTAACCCCTTGAATCGATTTCAAAATTCCAGCATTATTCATCGATTGCATAACCTTTGACGTAGTATCAAAAGGGGTTTTGAGACTCTGACTAAGTTCTCTAGCGGTCGTTGAGATCGTTAAATCGCCATCACACATTGTTTTGAGAACCATCATTGCATATTCAATTTTGCGACTGATATCAAGCATGAGCTTTGCTCCTTCAAAAGGGAAATAAGTCAAAATAAGACTTACTTAAATACTCTTTTTGCTTGGGAATTTCAAAGGTTTTTTTGGAGGGAAATAAAAAAAGTAAAAAATTGTCCTATTTCCCAATTTTTGTTAATATTTACGAAAACATTTAAAAAGTCAAAGCAAGATGAGTGATATTTTAGAAAAAACTTCTTCCTACTATGTTGTCGCCAAAAATGAAACAAGTGGCACTTGGGAACTCGATTTTAGAAAGATTATCTTTTTAGAAATAGACAATGATACCTGCACCATTTCTTTTCCAAAATCAGCCTGTGCCCAAGGACATCTCCTGACTATTTTTATGTCCAAAGACAAGGATTTATTGACGGAAAGAAAGCTGGCAAAAGGGGCCCTGGCTGGCGTGGTCGCTGTAACTGGCCGAATTATTAGCTTGAATCCTATTAATGACCGCTTTCATAAGGCAGAAATTCATTTCACTCAATTTGATTCCAAGGAATGGGAGGCAATTAAGGAACATTACCTGAGCGCTGACCATTCCCAGTAGACTATTGGCATAGCCTTAAATAATTTTGCGACATTTTTTGGTAAGTACGAAGCGACGCTGGTGAGCGGCCATTTGTTTCCCGCATGATATCCAAACGTTTCTTCTCATTTTGGCAAACTTTTGTCTTAACTTCTTGAAATTCATGGAAAGCGGCAATAGGATAGGGTTCCCCATAGGCAGAAGAAATAAAGCTCGCCTTTTCAAAAACTAGAGGAAGCTCTTTTAGCTCTGTGGCAAGATTAGATTTTTTCCCCACTTTATATAATTCTCGGACTGTTAAGCTACGAGAAAGGTATTGCAGATTAGGGTCTACAATATTACGACAGCTGTCGCGATTGAGGACCTCATTAGGCATAAGTTGGTGCAAAACCAAACACTCTGTAAATATGGCATCAGCCTCTCCCCCTTGTGCTTCAATGACCTTGCGCACAAAGTTTTTTGCCGAAAAGTCATGCGTATAGGGGTTATTCGCTCCGCGGTAAGCAAAATGGGTGAGCTCATGTGTCAAATCCATCAAGGCGTCAACAAAGCCAAGTGAATCATTTATAAAGATAACGGAATGTTCTTCATAGACAACTTGTTCTGGATTAGAAGGGCGAAAACGTCGCGTAAGGCTCGTGTCAGTTAGAGAGCTTTCTCCTGCTTTGATAAGCTCTGGAAGGGTTTCTCCTCTAAGATTTGCTTTTTCTTTGGCATCTCTTAGTAGCTTTTCCCCCCGAGGCGATTGCTGGATAATATTTAAAAGGCGCTTAATGCCTTCCTCCTCTGGGCAGCCCGAAGGAAGCCAGGATGAGTCGCTATGCGTAATTTTGCATGTTTGGGAATAATCATAAATTGTGGTTTCAACCACGGCCCACAAATCTGTAGATATTAGAAAAAAGCAAAAAATGACCAAATACGCAAGTCTCTTCATAAAGTTCTTTTCGGATTATATGAAAAGAGAAGTGAGACCGAGTTTCTTCTTCGGCAAAAATGGCCCCACAGAAATCTTGAATTTTGACGCAAGTGCACGAAAAAGCACCAAAATTTAACCATTTGCCCCCTTTCTTTTTTCTCTCAAAAGTGGATTAATATTAAGCTGATTGAATTTAGAGAAACAAACCCGAAGCTTTTGGAGGTAATTTATGAAGCTTGGAATTTTGATTGCACTGATTTTTGTATTAGGCGCTTGCTCTTCAACCACTAAGAAAGAAGCCCGCACTTTCAAAAAGAGCTATGAAGTCGTTGACGCCAAAACTCCTATCATCCCTGATTGGCTAGAAGATCCTCAAGAGAAAAATGGTGATGCTCAAAAAATGAGAAATGAACACCGCTATTATGTCTCTAGTACTGAAGATATGAAAAACAAAAGACTTTGCATTCGTTCATCTCAAGCACGCGCAACAGCACTTATCGCTTCTGAAATTACACAACTACTCAAAGATCAATATACTGAATCGACTCAAGCGAGTGGTGGAGATGATGGAGAAAATGAAATTTACATGAGTGAAACTTTGGCCAATGAAGTTATGGCCTACCTCACTGGCGTTAGCACAATTAATCAATATTGGGAAAAAAGACGCTACAGTAAAGAGCTTGGAGCAGAAGAAGATCATGCGAGTTACGCCTGCTGGTCACTTGTTCGCATCCCTGTAAAGGTTCTAAAAAATGCGATTCGCGAAGCACAAAAGAAATTTGTGGACGGTCAAAAAGACCCTGAAGTCAAAGAGAAGGCACAAAAAGCACTTAAAGACGTAGAAAACAAACTCGATAAAATTATGTAGTAAAAAGGGGTAAGCAATGCTTCGCTTACTATTGATATGTACTTTTATACTTTCATCCTGTTCTTATCTAAAGCACGATAAGCGGCAAATGGAAAAGGGATCGCCTGATGCCAAGAAGGCGTTCCCCGCTTGGTTGCTAAATATGAACAAAGAGTGCCCTAAAGGGCATGTTTGTGCTATTGGGCAAGCTGAAGACTTGCTGGGGGCTCAAGCATCTGCTCGTTCAGAACTTTCTAAATTTGTTCAAACTAAAATTAGGGCCACCTATGATGAAAACCTGAAAGAGCAAGATGGAGAGATCGAAAGAGACTCTGCTGAGATGATCCGCGAAGAAAGTCAAAATGACATTTCGGGGATGGAAATCAGAGATATCTTCCAAGACAGTGGCAACGATCTTTTCTACGCTTATGCCAGCATTGATAAGAAGAAAAAATCCCAAGAGCTATTAGATGAGATTCAAAAGAATCAAGAAGAGTTTGATCTTCATTGGGATAAAAGAAAGAATCGTGGACACTTTAGAGATGCCAAGATTGCATTTGCAAAAATTGAGTTTTTAAAGCCACAGTATCTTTTCTGGAGTGGGCACAAAGATTTGCCTCAGTTTGAATCGCGCCAAATGAAGATTTTAAAATGGCAAAGTGACCTGCGCAGGGTTATTCAAGTTGATTTATTGGACCAACAAGATGCATGTAATGCCAAAGAAAAATTGCAGGCGGTTCTGACTGGCAAAGATGGGTATAGTCTCTGCCCTAATGGATCGAAAAAGTGCAGCCATCACTTTTCTATTTCATGCAAGATGGAAGAAATGCCTTTCAAGGTAAAGGGATTTACAAAGTATATGTTTTCTCTCGCGCTTGACTTGAAAATTTTAGCAAATGGAGAAGTTCTCTCTTTTCGCAAAGAGCAAGTTAAGACGGGGAGGGATAAAAAGAGCATTTGGGAAGCCTTTTCTTTGGGCTTAGCTGATGTGCTCTCTGAAGAACTAGATAAACTAAAATGGGAATAATTTAACGAAGGGGAATGTTAATGAAAAAATTGACGTCTTTATTGAGCCTATTGCTCATCGGAGTTTTTTTAGCATCTTGTGGCTCTTTTAAGGCCAAGAGAGTTTCTAGAGATGAGTCAGATGAGTTGGCCGCAGAAATCACTGATAAATGGGTTGTACGTGATACCGAAATGAGTGTCGAAAGCTTTTTAAAGCAAATGAAAACGCACAAAGGCTTCCAGCGTTATCTTCAAAAATTAGGAAGAGAGCCGAAACTATTTGTTAGTGAAGTACAAAACATGACATCAGAAGCTTATTTTCCAATTGATGACATGAATGATGAACTTTTAAATGAGCTTTCTTCTAGTGGCGAATTTGTCCTAATTGATGCCGCCGCACGTGAAAAGATCTTAAAAGAGATCACTTACCAAAATGATGGAATGGTATCACCAAATGAAGCTAAAAGAATTGGAAATCAAGCGGGAGCTGATCTTTTGATCTTTGGCGCAGTTCGCATGAAGCCAAGCAGTCGCGATGGGAAAACAATTAAAGAATACACTGTGAACTTGCGAATGACAGATCTTGAACGAGGAGTTGAAGTATTGAGAACTCGTAGCAAGATTAATAAGTATTCCGATAGAGCTGCAAGTGGATGGTAATTCGTAAGAATTTAACCAAATTTATTTCAAGCAAATTAGGGGGCATCCTTTTGCCCCTATTGCTATTTAGTGCCTGTGCAACGGTACAAAATGAACAATCAATAAAGTTACAAGCAATGCTTAGTGCCAAAGACTATCAAAAAGCGCTAGTATTTGTGCGTTCTCCTGAATTTTTCCCTGAGAAGAATTCCCTCCTTGTGAAGAAAATGGAAGAGGGAGGAGTTCTCCATCGCTTGGAAAAATACGAAGAGTCAGCAAAAGTTCTTTCCGATGCAAAAGATTTAAGCGAAGAACTTTTCACTCAAAGTATTTCCAAAAAAATTGCGGCATCAACACTTGGAAGTGAATCCTCCGATAATTATTATGGGGATATTTATGAACGATCAATGCTCCGCTTTATCGCAGCATTAGATCACCTATTAATTTGGCAAGAACAAAAAACGACCGACCCGCAAATTGCGCGCCAGAATTTATTTTCAGCAAGGGCCAATATTCTTGATTGGGATACCTTACTTGAAAAATCGCAAGACGAACTTTATGGAACAAAAGGTCATTATAAAGACGATCTCTTGGCAAAAGTGTTCGGGGGGCTGGTTCATGAATTCAGTGGCAGCTCGGGCGATCGCCAAACCGCCCGAACCTTGTATCAAAATGCAGAAAAATTATTACAGGGGCCATACAGTGAGTATCCCTTATTTAAAGACTCTGGGCTCAAAGATGAGACTCTTGCTTTTTTAAAGGCACAAGTGAAGCGCATGAAATCGGGGCGTCGCTATCAAGCTCCATCTTTAGTCGTTGTTGAGCAAAAATCGTTAATTGCCCCAAAGGAAGCTGAAAAAATTGAAATACCCATTCCGCTTGGGAGAATTGCATTTCACGCGCGATTATCTCAAGGAGCGATGAGTCCTCAAGAATTTGTGGCCTTTTTGACGACTGGTTCTCAAAACGCACAGCCAAAAATTTCTTTCGAGTTGCCCAAGATTAGAGAGCAAGCTTCTGAAAAAGAAAAGCAAAATCTATTCCTCGTAAATATGGAAACAAGTGAAGTACTCGGTGAGCTACCTCTGATACATATCAACCCGCTATCTGAAATTGCAAGACAGGCCCTGATCAATAAGCGGAGCGCAATTGAAGGGCGTCTTACAACTCGCTTAATTACCAAATACCTTTCGGCCATTGCAGGTATTTTTATCAGCTACAACGCCGCCCTTAAAACAGGTGTTCCTGAATTTATTGCCTTACCAGGGGCTGTCAGTGCGTTTAAAGTCACTTTTGCTCAAATTGCTCGCTCAGAACGGGCCGATTTACGCCAGTGGCGTTCGCTACCTCATGAGGTTCTTATTGGCTTTTGGGAAAAAGCAATACAGCCAGGGGCCTATGGGCTTTATGACCAAAAGCCTCAAAAAGATAGTAAGCAAAATTTAATAAAAGAGTTTGTAATAAAGAAGGGCGATTCTTCTGCCCTTGTAAATTTTTGGAACTAGGAGCACGATGCAAATGAAAAAAGTACTTAGCACATTAATTATTACCTTTGGGTTTTGTTTTTCATTGTTGGCCGGTACAGGTGTAAAAGAACCAGTGCCTGTTACTCAAATTGAGGCAGGACAAGTTGGTGAAAAAGCAAAAGATAAGCTCCTTGCCAAAATTTTGCAACACCGCTTGGAAAACGTTCATTACTCCAAGAAAAAAATTAATGATGAAAGGTCTCGCGATGCCTTTGGTCTTTACCTAAAACGCCTTGATTTTGGGAAACGATTTTTACTCAAGTCTGATGTTGATAAGCTAAAAGCCTTCAATGAAAAGATCGATGATGAAATCATTAATGGTGATTTTGAACTCAATCAAATAGC
The DNA here is from genome assembly GCA_003245675.1 of Bacteriovoracaceae bacterium. Lineage (GTDB taxonomy): Bacteria > Bdellovibrionota > Bacteriovoracia > Bacteriovoracales > Bacteriovoracaceae > SZUA-425. Next base: position 13,847 of record QKCN01000036.1, read on the forward strand.
GTCAAACTTATTGAAAACGAGAATTCGCGACGTCCAGAAAATCGTTGATGAGGTAATGAAAAAGAAATTTGATTTTGCTAAAGACGAGTGGGTAGAGGTTGATCCTGACAAACGTGAGTTCGCCAAAGATTTAGATGAACAAAAAGATCGTTGGAGAAAGCTTTTAAAGCATGAAGTACTCACTAAGTTCATTTCAGAATATGATCATCAAGAACATCCAGAACGTTATAAAAATGACAAAGAGAAAGACAAAACTAAAAAAGATGACAAGAAAAAGAGTAAAAAAGAACTTTTAGCAGAGGCACAGGAAGAGACGGCCAAAACATACAAACGAATTTTAAAGAGAATGCTAAAAGATGATCGCCAGGATGAGCTAGAACGCTTTATTAATGCAATGGCGATGAGCTATGATCCTCACACTGTTTATCTCCCTCCACGCGAAAAAGAAAACTTTAATATTGATATTGAAGGATCACTGGAAGGGATTGGTGCCGTTTTACGAGAGGATGGAGACTATATTAAGGTCGTTGAAATTGTCCCAGGCAGTCCCTCTTGGAAACAAGGACAATTAAAGGCAGATGACATTATCTTAAAAGTTGCCCAAGGTAAGAAAGAACCCGTTGATATTGTGGGGTTGAGAGTCGGTGAAGCAGTTCAATACATTAGAGGTAAAAAAGGAACAGAAGTTCGTTTAACAGTGAAAAAATCTGACGGCCAACTTGTTGTTGTTCCAATCGTTAGAGATGTTGTCATCATCGAAGAGTCATACGTAAAATCTGCGCTCATTGAAGATGAAGTGAGTAAAGAAAGAGTTGGCTACATCCTCGTGCCTAAATTCTATAGAGAGTTCTCTAAAGGCTTTGATTCCGACGCGCGCAATGTAACAAGTGATATCAAAAAAGAGCTTGATGCTTTTAATAAAATCGGTGTCGATGGAGTCATCGTCGATTTACGCAATGACGGAGGCGGCTCTCTTGAGGATGCTCGTCAAACGGCGGGACTTTTTATTAAAGAAGGGCCAGTTGTTCAAATTAAGTACAGCAATCAAAAAATTGAAGTAATGGAAGACGACGATAGCTCTGTTAGCTACAATGGCCCACTTGTTGTTTTAGTGAACCGTTATAGTGCATCAGCCTCTGAAATTGTCGCAGGAGCATTGCAAGATTATGGAAGGGCAATCATTGTCGGTGGAGATAAAACCCATGGCAAGGGAACGGTTCAAACAGTGCTAGAGCTGGACCGAGGGATTATGAAATTTTATGGTCTTGAAGGCGCCTTGGGATCTTTGAAGCTGACCATTTCTAAATTTTATAGGGTATCGGGTGGCTCAACTCAATATAAAGGAATTGTTCCCGATGTGAGTTTGCCAGACCCTTATTCTTTTGCTGATACGGGCGAGAGCAGCTTAGATTTCTCTCTACCTTGGGATGAAGTACAAGCAGTTCCCCACGAAATGTGGCATGCCCCTTGGGACTTAAAAGAGCTCGCCAAACGATCACAGGAACGTTCTAAGAAGAATAGCAAATTCCAAAAGATCAGTAAAAGCATAGAACTTCTCAAAGAAAGAAAAGAGCAAACTAAGATCTCTTTAAAATTGGATAAATTTAAACAGCATGAAGAAGACTACCGCGCAAAAATTGAAGACCTAAAATACGATGACGAAGAGCTAAAAACTTTAAAAATCAGTTTTCGTCCTGAAGAAAATGTGAAAAATACAACTGATAAAAAATTGAAAGAGGAGCAACAAAAGCGCAAAGATGAATTTGCCAAGTCTTTGCGAGTTGACCCTTTCATTGAAGAATCCGTCAATATTATTCGCGATGTTATTCAGATGACAAAGCAAGATAACGCAAAACCGAAAAAAGTAAAAAAGGGGTTCTGGTCGAACATTTTCGGCTAAGAAACAGAGGAACTTATGAAAGCACTAGTAAAGAAAAAACCAGAAAAGGGACTTTGGTTAGAGGATGTCCCTAAACCAACTTGTGGCGAAAATGATGTATTAATCAAAATTAAACAAACTGCAATTTGTGGTACAGATGTGCACATCTATCAGTGGGACGAGTGGTCGCAAAAAACAATACCAGTTCCCATGCATGTCGGACATGAATATGTAGGGTATATTGAGGAAGTCGGCGCCTCTGTGAAAGGATTTAAGCCCGGAGATAGAGTTTCGGGTGAAGGACATATTGTATGCGGGCACTGCCGTAACTGTCGAGCAGGATCAGCTCACCTTTGCATTCAACAAATCGGAGTGGGCGTTAATCGCCCAGGATGTTTCGCCGAATATCTTGTGATCCCTGCGGCCAATGCCTTTCATGTGCCAGATGAGATTTCTGATGATGAAGCATCGATTCTAGATCCCCTCGGCAATGCCGTTCATACCAGTCTAATGTATGACATGATTGGTGAAGACGTGCTTGTTTCAGGAGCGGGGCCAATTGGGATTATGGCCGCAGTTGTGGCCAAACATGTTGGAGCACGTAACGTTGTACTAACAGATATTAATGAGTATCGCCTTGATTTGGCCCGGAAAATGGGAATCAATCTTGCGGTTAATATTAGCAAGAAAAGCTTTAAAGAAATTGAAAAAGACTTAAAAATGACCGAAGGGTTTGATGTTGGTCTTGAAATGTCTGGTAGCCCCATTGCCTTTAATGGGATGCTGGAAAATATGCGCCCCAATGGCAAAATTGCGCTACTAGGAATTCTCCCCAAAGACACTCAAATTGTTTGGGATAAATTGATTTTCAAAGGGCTGCAATTACAAGGGATCTATGGTCGAAAAATGTATGAAACCTGGTATAAAATGAGTTCTATGCTGCAAAGCGGACTCAATATCAAGCCAGTGATCACTCATCATTTTAGCGCAAAAGATTATCAGGAAGCATTTGAAATTATGAGTTCTGGTCAATCTGGCAAAGTGATCTTAAATTGGGAAGGAGAATTTTAATGAGCTATAAATCAGCCAAAGCAGTATTTGAAAGTGTTATCGACAGCATTAAACAAGAAGGTCTTTTTAAGGAAGAGCGTTTTATTGCTTCACCTCAAGGGGGAACCGTTGCTGTTCGCTTTCCCGAAGATGCCCCAGAGAAAAGAATTATCAATCTCTGTGCAAACAATTACCTCGGACTTTCTTCACATCCCGACATTGTGCAGGCAGCTCATGAAGGGCTAGAATCGAGAGGCTATGGAATGAGCTCTGTTCGTTTTATTTGTGGAACACAGGACATTCACCGCCAGCTAGAAAGAAAGGTCAGTGAATTTTTGGGAATGGAAGACACCTGTCTTTTTGCTTCCTGCTTTGATGCGAATGCTGCCGTTTTTGAAGCATTACTAACTCCAGAAGATGCTCTTTTTTGCGATAAACTAATCCATGCTTCATTGATTGATGGTGTTCGCCTCTGTAAAGCACAGCGCAATGTTTACACTCACTCCGACATGAATGAATTGGAAGAAATGCTGAGCAAAAGCACGGCCCGTATTAAACTCATCGTCACTGATGGTGTCTTTTCAATGGATGGAGACATGGCCAAATTAGATCAAATTTGTGATCTCGCTGATAAATATGAAGCCATGGTGCTCGTTGATGAGTCTCATTCTTCAGGTTTTATTGGGAAAACAGGACGCGGAACTCATGAGCATTTTAATGTTATGAATCGCGTCGATATTATTACAACAACTTTTGGAAAAGCATTGGGGGGCGCCACTGGAGGTTGCGTTTCTGGAAAAAAAGAGGTCGTCACGCTAATGAAGCAAAGAGCACGTCCTTATCTTTTTTCTAACTCTTTGATGCCTGCCGTCGTCACTGCGACGATAAAAGTTCTTGATGTCTTAAGTGCAAGTACTGAAAGACGAGATAAACTAGAAACTCATACAAAGTACTGGAGAGAAGAATTGACGAAAGCAGGTTTTGATTTAAAGCCTGGTAACACGCCAATTGTCCCCATTATGCTCTATGACGCCAACTTGGCCCAGGCATTTAGCCGTGACCTCTATGATGCGGGTGTTTTTGCCGTTGGCTTTTTCTATCCTGTTGTCCCCAAAGGTGAAGCTCGTATTAGAACACAGCTTTCAGCAGCTTTAGAAAAAGAAGACCTCGACAAAGCACTTGCTGAATTTATTAGGATTGGAAAAAAGCACAATGTAATCAAATAAGAAAGATTAAGGTTGGTCGCAAATATGATTGAAGATAAAGAAATTATCGATGAATTCATTGAACAATTGAAAGGGTTCTCTCAAGAACTTTCCTTACTTTTGAAAAAAACGACTGACCTTAATTCTTCTGCTTTTTTTGAACAATGTGGGCAAATCGTAGATCGTGTTTTCGGCGCAATTTCAATGTTTGGTTTAACAGAATTCTCAAGCTATACACGAACAATTAAAGAGCTCTGTTACAAATGTTCTCGTTCTGACAATGAAACGGCCCATCAAAAATCGACTGAGATACTCCAGGCATGTAGTGATTTCCTAATGCAAATAGCAGAAAACTTTGGAAAGCCGGAAGAGTTGAAGAAATTAAACTTCAATATTAACCTTGATTTGAAAAGAGCAGAAAAGATTATCGCCTCTTATTTGTTCTCTATTAAAGAAGCAAGCGTTAAGGTAGAAGCAGATAGCGATACTATCTTAGTTTTTGATAAAACTGGTCTTTTTGAAAGTGAATGCAAAGAAACGAAAAAAGTCTTTTTTCCCACTCCTTCTTTTTTCAGTATCACATCAGGCTTTAATAAGGCCCTCGTTGATGATGCCTTAACGATCACAGGAATTATTATAAATTGTGACCAAATGCCGGCCCCTGGATGGCTAGAAATCTTAAAGTCTTGTGTTGATCAGATGCCCACTGTCCCAGTGATTTTAACTGCCAAAAAGTTCGAAGACCTTGGCAACATCGATCGCTCCAAGCTTGGGATTAGGGAGCTTTTACCGACCAAACTTGGTTTTACCAAAATTTTTTCGCGCCTAAAAACAATTCAGAAACAAAATGTTTTTAGCATGAAAGAAGAATTAGAAGTTGATCGCAAAGAACTCTTCGATGCTGACTTTATTGAAGTATCAGCTTCATCTTTCAAGCTATCTTCAAATGTCGCTTTTGATTTATACTTAAAAGTTGCTGCTCGCTATATCAAAGTTTTAAGTGCTGGAGATGCTTTTGATGAAAAACAATTATCGAAGCATGCTGAAAAAGGTGTGCGCAAGTACTATATAAAGGCCGATATTCATGAAAAATACCTCGCTAATTTCGAAGAAGAGATGAATCGCCTTTTAAGCAGCACGACTGTTCCTTTGGAGATAAAACAAACCAATTTTTCAGAGCTAGGTAAAGACATTCTCCGCTCAATAGAGAAAAATGGATTTGATTCTCAAATGGTCGAAATGGCTAGCAATTATGCTCAAAAAACAGGGCAACTGGTTGTCGAGCTCATGACTCAAAGTGAAGATTACAGTAAATTGCTTTCTAATTTGAAGCTTTTGGAGCATGCCGTTGCCGTGTCTATGATTGGAAGCCTTTTTTTGAATCATATAAAAGCAACTCAATGCACCCATGATGATATTGTTTTTGCATGTTTTGTACATGATCTTGGCCTACTGGGCACCTCTGGTGCGGCTCAGGAAGAAGACGTTCGTTTAATGAATGAAGAAGATAAAAAATATTTCTGGAATCATCCTCGTAGAGGTGCCGATATTTTGCAAAAGCAAAATGTTAAAAACGCACTTGTTGAGGCAATTGCTCACCATCATATGCGGCTTGATGGAACAGGCTTCCCTGAAATACCGAAGGGAACAGCTTTTGTTGTCAACCGCATTGGAGAACTAATTGGACTTTCTGAAGAAATTGTATATCAGATAAAAATTAACCCCGAATTTCAAATTGCGGATTTGCGGCCAAGCGTTCGGAAAAAGTTTTCTCCGAGCATTCAAAAAGCTTTTGACCTCGTCTTTAATTAGAATGTAACCGAAAATTAGGAGAACTAGATGCCTCTTTGGAGTATTGATGAGATTTCAGTAAGTAGTAAATACTTGAGAATTGATGATGATGTTGAAAATTTAATGAGAAGCATTAAAGCTATTGGTCTCATCAGCCCCTTAGTTGTGAATAAAGAAAAAGAGCTTTTGGCCGGAGGGCGGCGCTATACGGCCCTAAAAAAATTAGGGATTGATAAAGTTCAAGTTGTTGTGTCAAGTCGAGGAGAGATAGAACAAGAACTCATTAGTATTGACGAAAACCTTGTACGTAAGGCCCTTGATCGATTAGAATTTGAAAGCTGCTTGCGCAGAGGAAAAGAGCTCTACGAGACACTTTATCCCCAAACAAAAGTCGATAATATCAATGACATTGTGAAAAAAAATGACGAAGAACTAGAAGAAATTGAAAAAGAAAAAGGGAAGCGTCACTTTATTGAAGAGGCAGCTGAAAAAACAGGACTCTCCAAGCGCCAAATAAAAGAGGCCATTGAACGAGATCAGTTTTCTTCTGTAAAAGTAAAAAAAGCACGTAACAGTGGGGAACTCAATGCTTCCCAGGTCAATCAGCTAATCAATCTTTCCAAAGGTGATCAAGATGAGCTTTTGCCTCATGTTGTTGATCGTCCAGTAAAGGAAATACGTGCTCTCATCAAAGATGTTCAGTCACATGGAGTCGATCAAGCTTTACGCAATATGGATGGTCGTTATGAGCCACCCAAGGAATTTCGGGAGCTCAAATCACTTGCTAAAAAGCTGGATCAGGTTTCGCGGAAAATCGTGCTAGAGGAACTAGATTACGATGGTGGCGACGAGCTAGATTCCTTTTTTAAGGAAGTAGAATCTCTTAATGAATCACTTTTCATTTTAAGAGAACACCTAGGCTTAACCTAGGAAAAACATTTTTACATATTCTGCTGAAGACAGGCAAGGGCTAGCTCATTGTAGAGCTGCTTGTATTCTTTGAGCTCACCTTGCACAAGGATACACCCAACCATGCTACTTTCGTCCAGACGCACGATTTTAATGGCCACTTCAAAAGCCTTACGATTAATCACAAGACGACAGATGATAGGGCGCTCTGTCTGAAGAATTCCTCGAAGGTCTTCATTTTCAACTGGGCAAAGAAAACCAAGTCCAAGGGCAGAAATATCGCGGAGATAAAACTTAGGTTTATTGGGAGCATCAACAAGCTCTAAAAAAGAGTTATCTTGATCGAAATTGCGTATCCGGGCACTTTGCCTTTCTTTATGAGTTCCCACAAGTTTTCTGAAAAAGATAGTCCAATTCACTGATGTCCTTTTGGTTTTACTACATTGCACTCTGTAATTGCGCAAGTGCAAGATTATTATATTGTCTCTTATATTCTCCAATTTCGCCATTAATAAGTTGGCAGCCTACGACAATACCATCAACGCGAACGACTTTGGCAATTAGCTTTGATTTTTTAGCATTAATGACGACAGTAAAATCAGAATCTTTTCCGATTTGGATACTCTCCCTCGCTTTGTTTTCGCGGGGGAGAAAAAAGCTTAGGCCCGAAGCGGAAATATCGCGTAATGCAAAGCGAACAGTTTCCTCAAGGCTCGATATCTCAATGTAAGAGCTTCTACTATTAAAGTTTTTTATGCGAGCGCTAGAGCGAACTTGGTGCTTGCCCAATAATTTTCTTAATAAAACTAAAAGACCCATAATGTTCCTCCAAGATTATCAAGCTCTCCTAACCATTTAAGTATAATGTCTTTTGGGATAAGCTAAAAGACAAGTATTCTTAGGAACTGCCAACTCTAGGAGGCAAGTTCTTGAACCCGGACAGGGGATGCAAACAACAACTCCATCTCACATTCGATACATTCACCATTGGATAAGTAATTGTTTTTCAAATGGATATTGATGCCTTGGGTTTCCAATTTATCAAAAATTTCATCAAGACAAAATTTTTCATAAGGATTTAAGATAAAAGTCTCCCACAATACTTCTTCATGTAGCTCAATCGACGGAATTTTCACAGATAAGATTCGATCCGACTTTATTTTGAGATCGATGATTCTCTCATCTTTAGGTAAGTTCTTGCTCATCAAGGTCAGCACCTTTATGAGTAAGCCAAAGTCGCGGCAAAAGCTTTTCTCTTGAAGTACCACAGGAGTAGCACGCTCATAAAACAGTTGTGTTTTAACATCGTAGAGTAATGAGAATTCGCGAAGCTTTGCTAGCTCCTCACATAAAAGTGCGTCGAGATTGAGAAGCTTTTCTTTTCCTTTTTGGGCACTTAACGATAATACCTTGCTCTTAGACTTCCTCTTAAATGAAACAGACTGAGAGATAAGCAGAAAAGTACTACAAGACAAGAGTAAGCAAAGACTTACTCCGACAAATGACAATCCCTGAATACCCAAATTAAGTACACTTATCAAAAATGACAAAGAAATAGTCAGAAATAAGGGGTTATAGAACAATTGTTTTTTCATATATGTAGTACTGATTCTTTTTGATTTTCCTTTCTTATTTCAATATTTTTGCCAAAAACAATTTGGGTATTTTCCTGAAAACAGCTTCGCTCTAACTCTTTTTTGAGGGATCGATAAGACGAGACTCGCTTGCAGCTTGCAAATCGTTTTTTTTCTTCTGGCCGATCAATAATAATTGCCTGAATTCTGCGAAATAAGAATTTTATTGCACCCATAGGGAACCTCAAAATTTTCCAAACCTTTATCCTCAAGCTTATCGGTTGAAAACGTGAAAATCTTTAGTTTAATAATTGAGAAAGGCTGAGAAGGAGAGAGTCGTTAGAGCTTTTTAATCGATTAATCGCAGCCTGCTGCACTGGGGGTAAAGAGGAGTTGTCATACTTGTCCAATAAGCTCTGATTCCGCACATTGAGTAAATCGAGATCTTGCTTCAAGAATTGCTTCATTTCATCATTGAGAAGCTGGGGACGCATGAGAGTACTTTGCATAAGCTTAAGGCTTTCATTGACCCCTTGAAGACTTATCAAAAAATCCATTTTGGGGAAAAGATTGAAGCTTTTCCTTTGCTCATCGATTTGCCATTTTTTAGCTTCTTTATAAAAAAACACTAAATTTTGAGGTGTAAAAAAGGGCAAACGAAAAAGCCTTTCGAGCAGAGGTAAGTGGCAAAGCGCAAAAGTCGTCTGATTGTTCTTTAAGCAAAAATCAACATAAAAATTCTGCGTAGACAGTTTGTTCTCAAGAGCATGGCTTAACTCTTCTGCCACAGGACTATTTTGAATTTTTTTCCAGAGATATTGAGCGCGAAATATAAATTGATCATCGAGAGAAATGTCATAGGCTAGTTGATTTTGCAAGATTGTATTGCGCTGATGCACTTCTTCATAGAGATAATACTGAGCTGCAAAGTTAACGAGTAAAAGGAAAATGGACCCGTACACGGCCCTTTCTGCCCAATCCTGACGATTTTCAACCGAAACCTTAAATACTGTGAAATAAAGTTTTTTTAAAAAATAGTAGGAACTTAATAGTAAAGGAACAGAGAAGGGAAGTAAGGTTAGCCACATCCAGCCATGAATATAGTGGATCACTAGCTGGGTAGAGAAGCCCAACACAAATACACAGAATAATAAAAATAAAATAACTATTTTTTTCAAATTACATTCTCTCGGGGGCGCTAATACCTAGCAAATTCAACCCTTGTTTTAATGTTTTAGCAACCGTTGCCGCCAACTTGAGACGCGCTAACCCTAATTGAGTATTTTCTTGAGACAATATAGGGCATGATGCATAAAAATGATTAAAAAGCTTACTCAAATCAAACAAATAAGAGCAAAGTGTGCTGGGCTTGTAGTTGAGACAAGAATTAATCACAACTTGATTAAAGTCGGAAAGTTTCAAAAGTGTTTCTTTTTCAACATCAGCCTCTAAAAGTTCCCAAGATGCTGGCGTGGTGGCCCAATCTCCAAGCTTTTCTTTTCCTTTTTGCAGAAGAGAATTAATACGGGCATGGACGTATTGAATATAAGGACCGGATTCTCCATCTAACTTAAGCCATTCTTTCATGTCAAAAACAATTTTCTTATTATTGTCCATGCGAATCATACCAAATTTAATGGCCCCTAATGCAACTTGGTGAGCAACCTTTTCAAGTTCCTCTTTTGTCCAAGTTTCTTGGTATTTATGAAGATGCTCATTCTCAACTAGTTCGATCATATTATCGACAAGATCCTGCAATGGAATAATATTCCCTTTGCGAGAACTCATGGCGCCATCGGGCAGCTCTACAAAGTCGTATTGTAAATGATAGCAGTCTTTGGCATGAGGAAATCCCATCTTTTCTAAAATTTTAAAGACTTGTTGAAAATGCAGGGCCTGTCTTTTATCAACAATGTAGATATTATTTTCAATTCCATAATTTTCAAACTTACGCCTTGCGAGCTCTAAATCTTTGGTTGCGTAAAGTCCATGGCCATCTGATTTCACGAGGAGACAAAACCCGAGTTTTTCATCTTTAAGATCAGCTCCAATCGCTCCTTGGTCTTTAACAAAAATTCCTTTTTCGTAGAATTTTTTTACCAAGTTGAGCGACTCCGCATCCACATCAGACTCAAAGTACCAGTGATCAAATTCAACACCAGTAAGCTTGTAGACTTCTTTCATTAAATCGATTGACCACTCGCGAGTTGTCTTCCATAAGTCAAAGTATTCCCCCTGACCTTGCTCGATTTCGTGCAACACATGGGCCATTTCTGTCTTATACCGCTCTTTAGTTGCTTCATCGGTTTCATTCTCAACAAATAAAGTCGCCTTGGTATAGATCGTTCCGAGCCAAGCGCCTTTTCTTTCTTGGGGAGCCTCTTCCTGGCAGTGATTTTTGAGATACCAGAGGGTTTTAGCAACATGGGCCCCCATATCTCCAGGGTAAGTCGCTGTCACAATATCAAAGCCGCTATATTTGTGTAAACGCGTTACTGCGTCACCGAGACAGAGATTGCGCATATGGCCGACGTGAAGCTCTTTATGGGTATTAGGCTGAGAATACTCAAGCATGGTCTTAGGAGTTTCTTCTAAAAGTTTTTTCGAAAAAAAATCGCCTGCTAGGATTGGTGCTGCAACTAATTCTCCTAGCTCTGTAGAATCAAAAAAGATATTGAGGTAAGGGCCAACAGCCTTAACTTCCTCGCCCATTGTTTCTGCTAGAGTTTGAGCGATTTTAGGAGGGGCCATTTTTAGAGCTTTTGCAAAGGGAAAGCAGGGCAAAGCTAAATGCCCCATTTGAAAATTGGGAGCAAAAACAAGGCTGCGATATATTTCATCTTCAGAAATTTCTAATTCAGGATATGATTTACAGATTTGGGCGAGTAATTTTTTAGAAGTTTTTAGCTTTAATTGATCATGTAAACATTCTTTCATTATTTGAATCCTTTCTTTTTTCCAAAGCTTTGCTAAAATGATATGTATGAGAATACATATTCATAACCTTTTTATCATACTTTTTCTATGCTTATCTTCGTCTTTGCGCGCTGAGGAAGTGACACTAACTCAAGAACAAAAAGAGAGAATTTGGCTAGAAGAAGAACTCAAAAAGCCTCGCTACGCAATTGAAAGAATTTCCAGTGAATATTTTTCGGGGAAACACCTTATCTACGATTGCTACGGTCGATTTTATGCCTGTGTCGATGAAGTTAGTTTTGATCTTTGTCAAAGGCGAAGAGAGTGGGGTGTCGATAATTACATCGAAAATCTCCCATGTTCCCCTATCAAAAAATACGATAATACCAAATTTTGCTTAGATGAGCTTCAGGTATTGGTACACGCCCCTCGCACTCTTGAATTCTGTAGACATCCAAATCAGCGTTTTTAGAGATTAATGTAGACAAGCACCTTATCTGCTGAATTAGCCTCTGCCTGTACTGAAAATCCCATTTTCTCATAAAAAGAAGAGACTTCTGAGGGGACAATAGACCAGAGAATATCACAAAAATTTCTTTTGATGAGTGGGCGAGCGGTGTTCAAAAGCGTCCGTGCAACTCCCAGACATCGAAATTCAGGAAGAGTGATATTTCCTCGAAGTTGAAATTGATACTCTGCCGGAAGCTTGGGGTGACGCTCAAAAAGAAAAGTGGCAATACCGACCAGCTTCTTGTCGACAAATGCGCCGAGATGAAAACTATGCTCATCGCGATCCTTGGGAAATCCCAAATCACCTTCACCAATCATTAGCTTTCGGATGGGAAAAGTGTCGCGTGCACTTATTCGGTTAATGGCAATATTTAATCTTCTCTTCGAATTCATGCCCACTTAATTACTATCAAGATTGGATTTTGCCTATATAATTTTTTTTAAAAACGAGAAATCTTGAATAAGCGCTCCATACCGATCCTGCCAAGCGTTTCGGTAAAAAGCGACAAAACAAAATCAGGAAATCCGGTATCGGCTCCAATCCAATCAGCCTTAATATGAAAAAAGCATTGCTCATTAGGAAGATCACTCAGCTCAATTTGCCCTTCTAATCCTCGCAAGAATCCATGTTCAAAAGTAAAAGCATAGCGCCCCGCCCCCTGAATTCGATCGATTTTAAACGAAAGATGCATGGCAAAAGGCAAGAAAATCGCATCCAGACGGCAGCTTAGTTGACGTGAGACCTCATTGTATTGCATGGATTTTACATAATTGATAAATTGTGGAAAGTCTTCATAACGAGAGAGTTTTCTCATTGCCCTGCGACAATTGCGCGGATGAATACCGGCCAATGTGAATTTCATTTCTTGCTTTTTGGCCTTAAGAGTCTTAACTTTTGATTGAGCAAATATCTTCCCTTGCAGTAATTCCTTTTGAATACTCTTATTTTTAGGGAAATTTTTCTCAATGATTTCATTAGATTGGCCCCCAAGAGGAAGCAGACACAGGCAAAATAAGACGCAATGCATCTTTTTAGAACGAAGTTTCATGGCTAATATTATTTTAATCATTTCAGAATCTTATCGTAATTTTGTCCAAAAAAAAAGGATCGGGACAGATGCACAAGCAATTAGAAGAAGTTAAACGCAAAAACAAAAAAGTTACAGAGGCTAAAATTGAGGCAAAGGATCAAAGATGGCATTGTCGCAATCGCGTAACTCTTGTTTTTGGCAGCAATGATGTCGAAGAACTTAACACCTATCTTTATACTGAAGATTCGCTAGAGTTTAAGACAGTACCTTTTCATCAAGCAAAATCAAAGGCTATTGAAGAAATTCTTGATAACTCCATTGACGAGTTTTATCGCGGCCATGTAACAGAAATTCACACCACGCTTTCCGAAGATGGAACGCGCGTAACTGTATCAGATAACGGAATTGGCTTTCCTCTTAATAAAGTTCAAATGGTCTACTCTGAGTTTCGAACGGGATCAAAATTTAAAGACGATGAAGTTGATGAAAATGGATTTATCTATAGAACCCTAGGGCAAAATGGTCTAGGAGCATCTGCAACTTGTCTCACATCAGATGTCTTCAAAGCAACGGTGCGACACTACAATACGAAAACAGAGCAATCTTATACTTTTACTGATGGGGCCCTTAAGGTTACCAAAACGAAACCTAAAGCTTTTAGAGGAGCCTCAGGGGTGACCATCGAGTTAGAGCTTTCAGAAGAAGTTTATAAAGATAGAGTTATCAATAAGGATCTCCTACGCAAAAGAATTGTTGACCTCGCTTATAATAATCCTGGCCTTGCTTTTTTCTTTAATGGGGAAAAGTATCTTTACAAAAAAGGCTTATTTGAATTAGCGACTCGTATTGATGAAGCATCAGCGCAATTGCTGGGAAAAGATTCTTTTGTATTTGAAGGCGAAAATGCCAAGAAAAAGTCTTATAAAGCTCTCTACGATATAACCGTTTCTTTGACACTTGATAAAAAGAGCGATGACCGTGAGCGTTTTATTTCTTTTGTAAACTCTACGCCGACTTTTGATGGTGGCTTTCACCACGACCGCATTCGTCGACTTTTTATCAATACAATTAAAGAAAAACTGGAAAAAGATGCGAAGAAAAAACGCATTGATTTGACTGATAATGATATTCTGACTGGCCTTACTTTTGTGATAGGTATTACCATGCCTAATCCTCGCTTTGAATCCCAAACCAAGCGTAAATTGGTCCGAGATCTTCATCTAGAAAAATCCATAGAGCAATTTATGCAAGTGAATATGGCCAAATTTATTCGCAAAAATAAAGACCTCATGGACCTGATTTTAGAAAGAGCTTCTACTCGTCACCGCTTTCAGGAATTAAAGGACGCATCAAAAGTCGGCAAAAAACAAAAGAAGCAAAGAGTTGAAAAGCTCCTTGATGCCAATGAAAGAAAAAAAAGAAACCTTTGCACTCTTTTTATTTGCGAAGGGGACTCTGCCATTGGTGGTCTTCGTTCTGCGCGTGACAAACAATACCAAGGGGGTATTGCCATCAAAGGTAAGCCTCTTAATGTTTCACAAGCGACCATTAAAGATGTTCTCGAAAATCAAGAATTTTCAGATATCATGGCATCAGTGGGCTTAACGATTGGTCAAGAACCAGATCCTGAAACGCTGCGCTTTTCACAAATTGTTTTTCTGGCAGACTCCGATGTTGATGGTGGTCATATTAATACTTTGTTGACCAATTTTTTCTACCAATTTTGGCCAAAGCTTTTTGAAGAAGGAATGATTCAAGTTGCCAAGGCTCCACTTTTTGAGGTGATTACAGAAAGAGGGACTCAATATGCTGAGACTCCTGATGAACTCGAAAAGATTAAAGCTAAATATAAAGTTAAAGAGATCCATCGCAACAAAGGACTCGGAGAAATGAGTGCGGAAGCTTGGAAACACGTGATGCGTAGAGCTTATTATACTCAAATTTCAGCCGATGATGCTGACTCGGCTCGCGACATGCTGAATGTTTGCTTTGGAAAAGACACACAACTACGCAAAGATTTGCTCATGGACAATGAGTAGGAGATAGGGAAATGCAAGAGATGACTCTACATTCGATGCCTTCAATACCACTCTCGGATGTGGTTAAAGAAGAGTACCGCAATTATCAAATTTATACCTTAATGGATCGGGCCATTCCTTATTTACAGGATGGTTTGAAACCTTCCCAGCGTAGAATTCTCTACACTTTGTGGAAACACCAAAGTAAGGGGCTGATGAAAGTATCCTCATCAACGGGTCTAGTATTAACGTTGCATCCTCATGGGCCAGCTTCTATTGAAGCCGCCATTGTCAATATGGCTCAAGATTTTACTTTCTCTAATAATTATCCTCTGATTGATAAAAAAGGGTACTTTGGAGAGAGAATGGAACCAGCTCCTGCGGCATCCCGTTATATCGAGTGCAAACTGGGGAAAGTTTCTGACCTTTTGCTATTTGATGACATGAATCAAGTCGAAATGATCCCCAATTACGATGAAAAAGTAATGGAACCTGTCTCTCTTCTTCCGAAGTTGCCATTAATGCTGCTAAATGGTGCAGAAGGTATTGGTACCGGTTTTTCTTCATCTATACCTTGCTTTTGTCACAAAGACATTATCGACTCGATGGTGCAATATGTGCGTACAGGGAAAGCTAAAAAAATAAAGCCTTGGGTAAGAAATTACACCCTCCCTGTTGAAACAGATGATGCTAAAAATAGGGTTATCTTCAATATGGGATTTGCTCAAAAAGGTGAAAACATCATCATCAATGAACTACCCAAGGGCTATGATGCCCAAAAAATCTATCGTCATTTAACCAAATTTATCGATAACGACTACATAAAGGATTTTATTGATAATTCTGTAGACAATAATATTGAAATTGTTCTTCTTTTCAAAAGAGGACAAGAGCCAAGCTTAGAAGAAGTGCAGTCCAAAATTGGCGTTGTCTCAACTAGCTCTCCTAATTACACTTTGATCTCTGAGCGTGGGGTGAAAATTTTCAACCGCCCAGAGGAAATTATTAGTATCTTTACTGAGCAACGTTTATATGTCGTGAAAAGACGCTACGAACTTTGGGTTGAAGAACTGCAAAGTAAAATTAATCAAAGCAATGAGATCATCCGCTTCATTAAGGAAAAACACTACGAACAAGCAACCAAATTGTCTAACCGCAAAACTTTCGTCGATTATCTCAAGAAAAAGAATTTTTTCTATGTTGATTACTTAGCAGATATGCCGATCTATCGTATGACCAAAGACGAGGTTGCCAAACGCAAACTCATGGTAAAAGAAGATTCCGAAAGAATGACTGAATTCAAAAAAATCATGAAGTCAGATGCTCTCATACGCGAAAAACTTATTGAAGAGCTTTTTCAAGTTAAAATGGATCTGAGTAAAATCATGGACGCCAAAGAAAAAGAAAAGCAAAAGTTATTGGAAAAAGTAGAAAAATCAGAGAAGAAAAAGACAACAAAAACAAAGGTGAGTAAAAAGAAGTAGAAAATGAATAAAGAGCGTAACTTTATCTTTTTTCTTTCAATTATTTATCTTACCGGCATCCTTTTTGGGAGCTTTTACTATTTTTTATGTAATGCTGTTTTAGCTGCACTGAGTATTTTTATCCCAATGACAGTTATTTCACCATTTATTTATTTTTGCTGGAGAAAAAAGCGTGCTTCCCTTGCTGCCAATATTCTTTTGGGGGGGATGCTTGTTGTGCTTTTAGGGATAAGTATTTCCATTGGTCGAATCCCCAATCCTGCATCTTGGTGGCTAACGACAGTACCCATTGTCGCAACTCTTCTTCTATCATTTCGGGCGGCCCTTTTTTGGTCTATTTCTTCTTTCTTTGTTATCCTTGTGCCTTTGGTGCTGCAGCACTTTGGTATTGTTGGTTGGAATGAAATAGCCAAAGATACCTCGTGCTTTTTCTTTATCAGTGAGACAAGTCTCATCGGGCTCTGTCTCTTTCTTTTTGCTTTGACCTACATTTTTGAAAAGTATCGCCTAAAAACCGAGCAAGAGCTTTTGCTTGCCCATCAGAAGTTGGTGCAAACTTCTCGCAATAGTTTAATTGAAAGTATTTCTTCTGGATTGGCCCATGAGATTAATAATCCACTTACTGTAATTATTGGCAGATTACATATGCTTGCCTTGCGCGATTTCTCTGAAGACGAAACAAAAAAACAAATACAAGTCATTCACAAAAGCGCTGAACGAATTGGGCAAATTGTAAAAAAACTCCGCGCTTTAAATTTAAAAGGCAAGCTATTAAATGAAGAGGGGCGTCAAGACTGTTCTCTTGCCTCACTTTCTCTTCAACTGGAGCAAGTCCATAGAACCGCAGCTCAGGCTAATGGTTTTAACTTCACCATCGAAAATCGCGTAACAGAAGATTCCGTACCTTTCCCACAGAACCACCTTTTTAGCATCCTAAACCATCTTATCGCAAATGCCTTAGAGCATGGGACATCAGTTACTGGCAAAAAATGGATTAAAGTGACTTTTAACCAATCAAGTAATTTGCTTTGTATAAGAGTGCTCAACTCAGGAACTCCTCTTTCACTAGAAGAACAACAAAGGGCCTTCTCGCCACTTTATTCGACCAAACCTCCTAGCGCAGAACAAAATGTGGGAATTGGTCTCAATATGGCCTGTGCCCTAACCGAAACCTTGGGCGGAAGTTTATCCTTTTCTCACCGAAAAGAAGATGAAGTTTGCCTAGAGTTGCTCTTGCCTTTTATTGTATAGCCCCAAGCAGTTTAGCGACCACCCAAAGAAGACCAAATAGGACAGCCTGATGTAACATATATATCTTTAAGGTATGCCGACTACACCACGCAATAAAAGCATAGGCCTTAAACTTTGGTTTCCATTGCTCAAGGGCCCTTGTTGAGGCGATAAAGATTCCAAAAAAGACCATGGCAATCCAAGGATAAAAAGGAATGTTGTCAGAGGGAGTCACTTGTGCAAAAAGCTCCGACATGGGGTCAAAGCTTACTCCAAACCCAAAGCGCAAGCTCCATATGCAAATGGCCAATAAAAGTGCGACTTTTGGACAAAAAACAAAGGGTAGAGCGACCCAAGTGGCAATAAGGAAAAAGTGTAAGACCCCAAAAAAAATCCAATTATGAGGAAAAAGCTGAAATGTTACAATTGAGATGATCATGGCCAAGGAAGCAAGTTTTATAGTGCGCCAGCCTAACTTCTGCCATGAAATACCGCGGCGCTGAGTACTGTAGAACAAAGATGCTCCCATCGTAAAAGAAAACAGAATGACAATAAAACGTGGGAGTAAATACCAAAAAGAGCTTTTGTATATCTGAATTTTTACTAAGTGAAGTA
This sequence comes from Bacteriovoracaceae bacterium, assembly GCA_003245675.1. GTDB lineage: Bacteria > Bdellovibrionota > Bacteriovoracia > Bacteriovoracales > Bacteriovoracaceae > SZUA-425. The sequence goes on from QKCN01000036.1 coordinate 32,059, forward strand.
AGTTCAGGTCGTAAGCAAAGTGAAAAATCACCATTAGGAATATGGCCAAAAAACGTAAAAGATCTATTAAAATGAGCCGGTCATCTTTTGCTTGGTTGACTTGGGCCTGTCCTATCTTTATCATGTTTCCATCATAGCATGTAAAAGTATAGGTGAACAATGGAAGACATTATTGATCCTCTTGTTTTTAAACGAGTAAAATCAGCAGACGAAATTCAAAAAGTATATAATTTTAATGTTGAAGTCTTTTCCGACGGACTCGGATTTGATTGGTCTTTGGATAATCTAAAAAAAGAAATGAAAAAGGGATGGGAGGTGTACGCCGCCCAGCTAGGAGATGAGATTATTGCAGTAATCTTTCAAAAACTAGAAGATGAATCTCTTTTGACAAAGCACAGTCAAGTGAAAATGGAAAAGCGAGGGCATGGTTTGTCCCACCGAATCAAGGAATACCTAGAAAACATTGGCAAAGAAAACAACTGCAAAAATATCATTCACATTTGTGAAGTGGATGACTTCCGCATGATCTCTCTAAATGAGACACACGGCTACAAAAAAACAGGACGAAAACTCTCCAAAATAACCCTCACGGAATGGGCTAAAAAACTATAAGTTGGTCGTCTTTTCATAATCAGCGGCCAGTTGTTGAGATTTGTTGTCTTTTCTTTTTCGAAGTTCTTCAAAAAAAGAACGACTATTGAGACAGGGTGTGCCATTGGGAAATTTGTTTTTCCCTTTCAGGTAATCTAAGCAAGTCTTTGCATACAGATCAATGTATTCAGGAAATGAGTCATAAATAAGATTGGCAAATGCCTTTCTTTTTTCGACGGATTCAATTGAAAAAATAGCATCTGGCAAAGGATCAAGCAGCCGAAGTTTCTCAAGAAGTTTTTCGCGTCGAACAGGATCCTTGTGTAGCCTCTCAAAGAGGGTCCAAGCTTTGTTGAGTTGAGCTCCTTTTTGAGGAGCTGGATTACTAAGTAGAAAAAGGGCCAAGTAAAAATCCTGCTCCGAACCTGATTTTTCTTTTATGATAAGATAATCAAGATAGCGTTTTCTGATTGGCCATGGGTCTCTTGCACTAGACACTTTTTTAGCAAAAAAATCTCTCAAAACTTTTTCGCATGCAGGGTTCACTGAATATTCTTTGCGCAGATTGAGCAGAAAAAATTCAGCTAAAGATCGAACATGCTCTTCTTTACAATAAAAAGCCGAACTCTCGTGCTGAAGACCTTCTTTATAGAGCTCCCATAATAGCTCAAGTTCGATACTGTCATTTTTTTGAGCAAGTTTTCCCAGTTGAATTCCAAAATCATAAAGCGATGTATCTTGACGCCAAAAATCAAAGAGTTGCTTACTGCAGGTCTGTGCATCTACAGTTCTATAGCAGTTTGAAAAATATTTTAGTCCTGCTTTCTGGCGATTGATGCGGAAGAACTCATTCGTCTTTAATTCTGGCCACTGCAAAAGATCGTTGAGTTTTTCTAAGCTGGCTTGTTTCACCTGCTCCTGGGTCAGTAGTAAAGAATATGCTTCGGCCATATTGTCGAGCATCTTTTTCCAGTAATCATCTCTCTTAGATGGGCGAATATCTCTGGCGTGCTCGAAAAATTCATCGAATGATTTTTGCGACTCTAGGATTTCAAGGTCTTTGAGTTCATACAATTCTTTGCACCAGCTATTGACGCAAAGCCCCCAAAGTAGAAAAGATGAAAATAAAACATAGAAAAAACGCATACTTAATCATAACTCTCGGATAATACGAAGTCTATGCGGAGTTGCCCACTGTAAAAAAAAATGAATAACCAGTATTCTTTTGTCAAAACAGCAAGATAGCATCTAAGATATCGTATTGCTTTAAATTTATTTCTGGAGAGTCATTTATGGATCATGAGTTTCTTCCCGAGCTTGTCGTCATCCCTTTGGGCGAAGTGTCCCGCACTGATTGGTCAATTTCCTTTATCTCTGATTTTAAAACACTGCTACTGCAAAAAGATGGAAAGCTAGAAGAATGCATTCGTAGCCTCTTGGAGCAAGAACCATTTCTTTTTGAAAATAATATAAAAACAATTAGAACACTTAACACTGTTCAATTTTTATTGATTGTTTCCAAAGACGAAAAAAGAATTTTGCTCTTCAGCCCAGAAGCCGCCCAAGAAAAGGCAATCACAGAATGGTCATTGCGATCGATTGATAGCTTATCAGTTGAAGGCAAAGAAAGACTGCAGCAACTTGATAATGCATTAAAGCTTGCAAATCAAATCCCTGAAGATAGCCTCAGCGGAGTTATTGATGAAATTATCGCACACTATAAATTACCAAACATCATTGCAGATGATAAATTTAATGTTCAAATTTCGCAGGATGTTCAAGAAGGCGTTAATCAGCTTGTGCAAAAGGTAAGTGCCTATCGCAGCAATCTAATGGAGCACCTCACTAATTTTGCACTCAAGCTCACTGCTGATTTTGCTCTTTTTAGAGTTCACCTTCTCAAGTTTGTTGCCATTCTTCCTTCATTAGACCATGACTATAAGGGAAAAGAAGTAAAGAGAATGCTACTGGAGGCCTTAAGGCGATTACTTTCAGATTCTCAAGCATTACGCCAGGCGGGTAGGCACGGAGTAGAAGGCCCTATCCCTGCGTTCTATCAATGGGGATTACAATTTGTCTATTGGCTAACATTACCAATTCCTTCCAGCCTATTGGCCAACATCGTCCGCTTTAAAATCAAATTTATGGCAAAAAGATTCATTGCAGGTACAGATATTCAGACTGCCGATTCTGCACTACAAGGCTTACTGCAAAGTAATCGTTTTTTTACTGTTGATCAATTGGGGGAGCTCGTTGTTTCAGAAAAAGAAGCTGATTATTACTGTGATAAAGTGCTAGAACTGGTCGATGGGATGGCTCAACATGTTTCAGAGACAGGCAAGAAAAACAGCGCAGGGATCTTGGTTGCAAACGTATCATTAAAAGTGTCGGCCCTCTGCTCTGATTTTCGTCCCGAGGCTTTTGACTACACTTATAACTTAGTGGCTCCTCGATTGAAAAAAATTCTTCTGAGAGGACGCGAAAAGCAAGTCTTTATCAATATCGATGCAGAACATTACCACTTTAGAGATCTTGTTTTCAAAATTTATGAAAAAGCATTATTGGAAACTCCTGAGCTACATGATTATGATCAAACAGGGATTGTAGTACAAGCTTATCTTCGCGATGGTCTTAAGCACTTCTATGATATCTTAAAATGTGCGCAAACAAGAAAACTCAGAATGCCCATCCGTTTGGTTAAAGGGGCTTATTGGGATGCTGAAACAATTGAAGGGGATGCACACAATTTTCCAGCCCCTCAATTTCTCAACAAATGCGAAACCGATATTAATTTCCGCTTGATCGCTCATGAAATGCTAAAGCATGGACAAGAGGTTCAATTAGTTATTGCCAGTCATAATATTCATGATCATGTCTGGGTAGAAGTTGTACGTAAAAACTTTTTTGCAATGGCTCCAGTTATTGAACACCAATGTCTCCACATGACTTATGAAGCACTTTCAACCGGAATGTCTCAAATGGGATGGCCTGTCCGTAATTATGTTCCAATAGGAAGCCTCATTATGGGAATGGGATATCTCGTTCGCCGAATTATGGAAAACTCTTCCCAAACTGGCTTTTTGACGATGATGCGTTCCCATAAATTTATTAAAGATGTGAAAGGCCCAGAATTAATCTACCAAGATATCAAAAAAAACAATAACAGAGTTTTTGATATCCAAACAAAAATTGATTCCGCCTTTCATAGCTGTTTCCCCCTACGCCTTTATGTCGATAGCGATCGTCATGTGTTTGAAAAGGAATTACAAAACTTTCAACAACACTCTTTGGGAAAAAGTTATACTGCACGTTTTGGCGGAGAAGAAAAAACGATTTATTCCTCCTCTAATCCCGAGATAATTGTTGGGAAAATTCCCTTTGTTCAAGAAGAAAGTGTTCTAGAAGCAGTAAAGAGCTGTGGGGAAGAGAAGAAAATAGGGTGGGGACAGTGGCCCGCTTTTGCAAGAGCAATTACTTTTATTAGGGCCGCCAACTTGATGGTCATTAAACGCAGTTCGTTAGCCGCACTTGTTGTCTATGAAGCAGGGAAGTCCCTTTACGAAGCATTGGCCGATATTGATGAAGCAATCGATTTTCTAAATTTTTATGCTCGCGAAGAAATGCGTTTACAAAACCAATATGGTGAAAAAATGCTTAATCGGGGAGTATTGGCTGTCATTTCGCCATGGAATTTCCCTATTGCTATTCCTTGCGGCATGGCCGGAGGTGCCCTGATCGCAGGAAATACTGTTGTCTTGAAATCGGCCAGCACTACGCCCCTCTGCGCACAAGTACTAGTTGACCTCATGCACGAAGCGGGAATCCCCCCAAACGCTTTAATCCATCTACCAGGAAGCGGTAGAGATGTGGGCGCTCCTTTGCAGAATCATCTTGATATCAATGGAGTTGTATTTACTGGCTCTAAAAAAGTTGGTGTCCAGATGTTTAAAAATGTCGGAGCACGAATCTCGGAAGGAGAACATCGCGAAATGCTGCCCAACAGAGTGATCACCGAAATGGGCGGTAAAAATGCAATTATTGTAACAGGAAATGCTGAACTTGATGAAACAATTGCGGGATGCCTTTATTCTGCTTTTGCTCATGCAGGTCAAAAGTGCTCAGCGGCAAGCCGCATTATCGTCGATGAGCAAATAAAAGATCGATTTATCGAACGCTTTAAAGAGGCTGTACTTGATATCAAGGTTGGAGCAGCTTTTGATGGTGCAACCTACATTAATCCTCTGATTAGCGCTTCCGAAAAGAAAAGAGCACAACAAGATGTTCAAGAGGCGATTCGTGAACTTGGAGGTTTTGGTGGTAAATTAATTGCAGACCGCTCCCAAGAAAAATTAGACGGCTTTTGCATGGGTCCAGTTGTAATGGAAATTTCTAGGCGAGGGGCTCTAGACAATTCCTCCTATGCCTGTCGAGAGATGTTTGCCCCAGTAGTACACATCATCCCTTATGACGGTCTAGATGAAGCTCTTGAGATATTTAATGCCACAGAATATGCTCTCACTGGTGGTATTTATTCTCAGTCTCAAGATGATATCGATTACTGCCTTGAACGAATGGTTGCCGGCAATCTTTATGTGAACCGGCCCAACACCGGAGCGAGAGTGGCCATTGAGCCCTTTGGAGGAATGAAGATGTCTGGCACTGGTCCCAAAGCGGGAAGCTCTAGCTACATAAAAGCTTTTCACCGTTTTGAAAATGCCCTCGTTCCTTATAGAAGCGAAGAAGGAAAAGCAATTCTGGAAAACTTTAAGCACTGGCTCTTTAGAGACTTTTCCTCCTTCTGCCAAAAGAAACACGAAAATCATCCCGTGCCAGGACAGATTTCTCAAGACGATTACTCTCTCATTAAGCAGCATGGTATTTTGCTCGCTCAATGTGAAAATCCTTCAGTCATTGCGGTGATTAATTTTATGACGGCCGTATCGATTGGCACAAAAGTGAAAGTTCTTGCATCAAATGATCAAGCGTACCAAGCTTGGAAATCGATTATTCGTCTTGCCCAGTCTTGGGGATTAGGCAAACACCATCCTGTCTTGCAACAAGTTCCGAACTTTACAGGGGAAGTCTGGCAGCGCAATATGGAAAATGCAGAAGTCGAATTTATTATTTCGGATGCTCCGGCGAAGGAACTTCCTCTGATTTATCGAATATGTTTTGAGTTTAAAAATTTTAATCAGCACATGTTATCACTTTTTTGTGATATTGATTCACCTTGCCTCTACCACTGGGAAGATTATGGCGAACAATTCATAAATAAGAGATCTCAAGCCATCAACACGATGAGGCATGGTGCTCCCCTCGAAGTGAAGTTATAGTATGAATCGTATCACGATTATGATCTTGGGCTGTGGAAACATGGCCCGGGCAATTAGCCTCGGAATAGATAAAAATGAAAGTCAAAACTTTCATTTTATCTTATTTAATCCAAGTTCAAACAAAGCTGAAAGCTTGGCGCAAGAATTAAAATCATCATCAGTCTGCTACAGTTTAGATGAATTGCCTGTGGCCGATATTTATTTTATCGGCTGTAAACCTCAGCAATTTTCAAGCCTCGCATTAAATCTGAAGGATAAACTTCCCGAAAACGCCATTGCTTTTTCAATCATGGCAGCACTTGATATAACGACTATCGGAAAAAAATTGCAACATGGTCGCGTGATGCGAATTATGCCAAATACATTGGCCAGAATTTCAATGGGGATTAGTCTATTTGCTTCGTCCTCTGAGATATCGAAAAAAGAGCAAGCTGAGGTCAAAAGCTATTTTTCTTCGGCCATGGAGTTTTTAGATATTCCAGAAGAGAAATTTGATCTATTAACGCCCTTACTTGGTTCAGGTAGTGCCTTTGTTTATTGGTTATTAGAGCAGATGGAAGAGTTTGCACGAGCTGAACTAGCTGGCATTGTTGATGAGAAAACCTTGGCGAAAATTTTCAAAAAGCTTCTCTATGGCTCGGCCCTTTTGGCCATTCACTCCGAGGAGGATAACTTTTCATCTCTCATTGCCGAGATTCGCTCCAAAAAGGGGATCACTGATGCTTGTCTTATACAGCTTAATGCAGAAGGGAAAACTGCGCTATATCGGGCTGTACAACAAGGACAAAAGAGGGCCAAAGAACTAAGCCTCGAAACAGAAGGGTAACATTTGCCGAGGCTTGATTTGAGTTCATATATTTGTTTTAATGATTAGTGGTGTAATAGGGCTTTGCTGAAACCAAAAGGTAATTATGGATGAGCTACAAACAATTTTGACATCCTATCGCAACAAAAAGCAAAAAGATGCAACGACTATTGAGGAGCAGCATCTTGAAAAAGCCACATCCTCAGATATTCCCGACGTGTTTTTTGACCACATTCTAGTGAAGTATAAACTTACTCGCGTTGATATTATTGTTTTGATGTATCTTTATCGCCAGGTCTGGTGCAAACCCAATCTTCATCGCCGTTATGGACTGACACCTGTTCTATCTTACAAAGTTATGACTGAAAATTTTGAAGTGAGTGTTGAAGAAATCCATGGAAGCGTTCATCGCTTAGAATCTTATGGATTTATCGAAATCATCCGCTCCGGTCAATATTTTGTACGTCGCTTTTTTATCGAAGCTCTTGATAAGAAATTTGGCCAAACATACGACGACTTCTAATTGCGGTGAGTACTCACCATTAACGGATCTTAACTCTACAATTCTTGCAATCCCCATAACATGATGTATCATTTAATAACAGGATATCATTTCTGGAGGATTGGTATTTATGGCAAATGAAAAGCCTAAGAAAGAAGCACTTCATCTAAATGTTGTTTACATTGGAAAAGATGACAATTATGTTGCAGGTCTCAAAGAGCGCTTTAGTCGCATGTGCAGCACTGTGCCCCTTACTGTAAAAAAGATTTACCCTAAAAAGAATGAACAAGGAAAACGTGTTTTTCGTTCTCTTTTTGAAAAGCTCATTGCTCTACCTATTGATATTATCTACTTTGACTTTACAACCCATGCAGGAGAAGTGCTACAACTGGCCCGTATTATTTCGCGCAATAATATTATGTCCAAAGTCGTTTCCGTTGGTCTTTTAGATCACTTGGCCACAGAGCAAGAGATTGTCGACAGCATTCTTTCTGGTGTCAATTTTTCCCATATTAAATGCGCAGAAATGCATGATGTGGTTTATGATCCAGTTGCCTTATTCAATTCTAAACTTTTACAAGAGCCTGAATACGCAAGGGCCAAAATGGCCGATCCAATAAAAATTAAAGAATTTTGCCGAGTTAATGCCCTTAATGTCGATTACCTAACGATTGAGTACAACCGTCCTTTAGAAGAAGGAACTCTTTTCAATATTGAAGCTCCTTGTCTTAAGAAGTTTGTTCCTTCTAATTTGGTAGAAGTTGATCGCGTTTCACAATCAAATGTGTATTACAATATGAAATACCGTATGGAGCTGGAGCTAAAATATTTAGAACGAGATCGTCTTGATGTTTCAGAGCCAGACCAAAAACGAGAAGTTGAAAGCGAGATTGCTGATATTAGACATCGCCTTTATAAATGGACACAAGAAAATGCGGCTTATAGTCGTTCAAGTAAAGGCATTAAAATTTTGGTCATTTCTAAAAATCCAGAATTTTTAACTCGTGCCAGTCGTAACCTTGAAGAGTATCCTTATTTTATTCGCTATCAACCCCTGCTCACCGATATTTCCAAAGAGCTTGATGTTATGAGACCAACGATTTTGGCCATACAGCTTGAAACCGTAACGGAATTACCAATGGGGGAAGATGAAAATGGTAAAGAAACAACGCGAGTTGTAGAAACGCCTGATATGGCCCGTTGGAATTCTCCAATTGTGAGAGAAATTTTTAATGATGAAAATGCGTTAGGTAAAATCGTCAATGCAATTCAAGGCTTTGATGGCTATACTCCTTTTGTTTTAGCCTTTGGCTGCCGCAACTACGATTCAATCGCGTTACAACAAAAATTCGGCTATCCTAAAATTATGGGAGTGCCTTCCAATTTCAAGCTTGAAACCTTAATAATGCTTTCAGAAAATCTTGAGAAAAAATGGAGTCAGACGCCTCCGCCCAAGCAGATGACGAAGATGCGCCACAAAGAAGTGCCACTGCTTGATGTATTTTTTGATAAGAAATCTCCAGATAGTATTGCGCAAGTTGAATATCCCATTGTGATGCAGTCAATGAAAGAGCACGAAATTACATTCTCTTCACCTGCTCCTGTAGCAATAGGCTCCGTATTTAAAGTAAGCACACCCGTTCCTTTTTTCGCAACAGTTGTGCCTCACTCTGCCGCCACAGAAAAAGAGGCAGGGAAAGAATCCTTCCGCGCCTTAATCCATGGAATTGGAGAAGAAGAGAAAAAAGAGCTCCGACGTTTTATTAATTCTGTATTTTTCCGTGAACATGATGCCAAAAAAGTGGCAGAAGTTGACGAGTTCAAAAAGAAAAACAAAGAGGCTGAAGAAGTCCTCAAAAAACAGCTGGAAGAAGAGCAAAAACTCAAGGCCAAAAAGAAAAAAGAATTGGCCAATGATGATGAAACAGAGGAAGTCTAGCTCCTATTGCCATCAAAATTTGGCAATAGGAGGCATTAACTAAATTCTATTTTCACTAATCATTTCAATACATTACTTCATTTCTTTGACAAAGATAATGTTTCCTACCTCAAATTTTCCCACTCCATATTATGATGTTCATATTCGGTTTGTTTGGTTCTTTTTGCTCAAGTATTTCGCTAAAAATACCGATGGGAGACTGAAATGTAATCCCTTTTCTCGTGGAGAGAATTTTATGATGTACGTAAAAAATCTTTTGGTATTCACAGTATGCTTTTCTCTAGCCTTCCCAGCTTGGGCCGGTGAATCATTTTTCCAAAAGATATTTATTGATCCAATGGTTGACATGGTCACATCATCAACTGAACAAGAAAAGCTTCAAGACGAGTTAGATAAAACAAATGAACAAATTAAAGAAACTCAAGAAGAAATTGTGAAAACAGAAAAAGCTCTAAAAAAAGAGTCATCACGCAAGAAAAAGGATGCAGAGGAAATTGAGGAACTTGAAAGTACACTCCTTTCTCTGAAAGAAAATCAAAATTACTATGATGCTCAGGTTATAGAGCTAAAGCGAAAAATGACTGCTCTTACCCAAAAAACAGAGCTATCAGAACTAGGTGGAGATGAAACGAGAAATGGAATAAGTGAAACAGGTGATTGTGGAAGTCTTGGAGGAGTTCAAAATCCTCTAGGGAGCGCAGAACAAATTGCTAATATCGAAAAGCAAATGACAAAAGATTTAATTATCTGCGACGATCTTTCTGAGAGTGTTCGCGGCTCTGATAAAAAATTAAATTCAACAGGTAGTGAACTTGGTAGCTACTTTCTCACTTGTGGAGCCAAATACACTGATGGTACTCCTTTTTGTCAGCAGAAAGTTTTTACTAAGCTAGAGGATAGAAAAGATATCTTGCTAAAGATTCTCAAGGAGAAACTGGCAAAAGAGTATAAGGAGAAGTTAGAAAGAAAAGTTCAAGATCTTCTCGCGCTAGAGCTCCAACAGGCGTCAATCTGGAGTGAGCTAGGATTTACAAATGCAGAAAAAAGCGCCAGTTGCAGTGGTTCCATTACTCAGGGCTATAGTGATCTGTGCGCAACGAAAGCTGGAAAAGTGGGAAAAATCCCTGGATATATGATTCCCAAAGAAGCAAGAGGTTCAGACAAGGATTTTACCTCTTATATTGGTCCTCTAGGACAAAAAATGAACATTACCAGCGAAAAAGCTCCATGCCTTTCTCCTGCTGATATCGCAAGAGGCTCCGCATCCTTGGAAATTTTGCAAAAAGGATTACTTTGTTCGGACGAACAAAAACTTTTCCGCTCAACGGGAAAAACAGGCCTTTTAGGTTCCATTACTGGTCAAGCCCCATCAGAAAGCTCTTTGGGTGGTGAGCTTTTTGATCTTTTTTCACCCTTTGTCCCAGCAGAAGAAGCAACTGAAAGAAGTCAAAAATATTGGGCAAAACTACAAGAAGATGTTCCTCTATTTTCATATCTAAGTCCTGATAATAACCAAGGTGATTCTGATGCCTTTTATGCATTGTATAGCGCGCTCTGCACAGAGTCTGTTGCTGGGGCTAATTATGAAAGCCTTAATTGCGGAGATGCTCCCGATTACACCAAGTGCCTCGTCAATAAGAGCTTAACTCGTGTAAAAGAAACTCTTGTTCAAGATTGTCGTAGAACTGGCCAAATGATGGCAGCCTTGTATTGTCCAGAAAAAGAGACAAATGACCTTATTACGGCCCCAGGCTTGTGGGATTCTAATGAAATGTCTGAAATGATATTTGATATCTTAAATACCCCCGGTGAAGAGCGTGATGAATTTTTAAAGATATTACCAGAAGGAGAGCAGTCAATTAATGATTTTGTTGATGCAGTTCCTTGTCTTGTTGCTGGTGAAAAAATGCAGGAAGGGAAAGAACAAGATATTAATAAGTTTCTTGTTTTCCATTCTGATTCGGGAACAAATTTAGATTTAAAAAAGATAAAAGAAAATGCAGCTAAGCCTTCTGCTTTTGATGTAGATGATCCAACAAGTCTTATTAGCATTGCCCATGTCGCAACTCGCAAGGAATGCCCTCAAGAACCATCGAAGAGAAAAGCCTTTGCCACAGGGGCGGCCCTTGTGCATATCCATAACAACTTTTCTCTGATTGGTGGAAATTGCAAGGAAGCACCGATTATCTGTAATAAAAATAGCCCTAATATTCCAGTCATTCACTCTGTCAACGAAATTGGCAATTATAACGGAGACGAATGGGATCTTGATGAAGAGCTGGACCTTGGAAATTCAGTCGTTCCTGTCAAAAGAGTTATTGCCCCAGAGGTGACTGTAACTGCGACAGCAACAGAGATTGCCCCTAAGACAGATAACCAAACAGTCGCAAGCACTAATATTGCGTCAACAGATGCCGATGCCGCAGGAAATTCCTATTACGATCCCAATGCGTACGATCCAAGTGCCTATAATGCGAGCTATAACCAACGTTATCAAAAAACAAAAGAAGACTTAGATGTTGCTCAAGCTGAGCAAAAGGAAAACATTAAAGCAGTTAGTGCAAGCACAGGTATCTCTAGTGATGACCTAACTCAGTCTAAACTCGATCAACTTCTGTCCAAAATCCAAGATAAAGAAGATGATGAAAAAACTAAAGATGATGAAAAAACAGAAGAACTTCTCAGCCAGATTAAAGAACAACAAAAGATGATTGATAGCCTAAGCGGTAAATTGACGAAGTTAGAAGAAGAAAAAGGAAAACCTGCAGCAGGAGATATTTCTCTTGGAAATGCAAAAGATGCTGCGACTAAAGATAGTGAAACCTCTGGAGCGGCACTATCTGTCTCATCATCATCCGCCCAAGATGGTGATGAAAAGGCTGCACCAATCGCTTCTCCAACAATTTCAGCTAAAGATGCTTATAGTGACAACAGCGCCTTTAAAGATAAAGCGAGAGAGGCGCGCGAAGAAAATTATACAGAAGCCCTTAGAGATAATCAAAAGAAAGGGGCTGCGGCTTCCTCGGGTGCAGAAAGTGGTGCGGCCGGAACAGCAGCGTCAATGGCCGCTGCTGCAGAGCTAGGGGCCCAGAAGGCTTTTGCTACTTCCAATGTTGATATCTACTTAACTGCCTCTGACTTCTCTAATCCAGAAGTGCTTAAATCAAAAATTGATAAAGCTCCAGGGCATCTTGGTAAAATGGTTGTGATGACCCAAGAGCAAGGGAAAAACGTTTATAAGCTCATTTCTTATAAAGTGGCAGAAGATGGAAGTATTGAAATTCTAACAGAAGATCAAACTGTTGTTGAAGATATAAAATCAATATCACAAGTGAAAACTAAAGTGAAAGAGGCTGCCAAAGTAGAAGAGGATAAAAAATCCACTGATAAAGAAAGAAGTGTTTTCTATGAAAGAATGCTTGAAGCTGGCGGAGGTCTTTAATCCGTAAAAGCGGGGAGAGGAGATCGCAGTAGTTTAGCTAAAATATCTTCAGATGTCTTACCATATAAGAGGGCCCGAGTGGCCCTCTTTTTTTGGGCAAATCCCTCTAAGTCTTCCAGTATCCACCCTGCTTGGTGGAGCGATTTTCTGGCCCTAGTAGATGAAGAATAAGTCGTCAGAATAACGTCTTTTGCTGAAATATTTTTTAGCGCCTCAAACCAGGAGATGGTCCATAGCATTTCATTTTTTTTTGGGGAAAAAGCATCTTGGTAGATAGAATGGACTTGCTGATCTCTCAGAAGACTTGCCAATAGATCTATTCTTTGGCGAGCATCACCAAGTATGAAATAGAATTCGCAATTTTCATGATGCCCATGAACATAAGTTTCAGAACGCGAAATCTTAAAATTTTTGGGTACAATATTTTCGAGAACCCAGTTCACGAGATGGACATCGATCTCTAGGCTAAAATATAACAGCTTATTTTCTGGTTTTAAACACTTTAAGGTTTCTTGAAAATTAATCCCCAAACCTAGGCCAACCTCTAAAATAATAAAAGGCCGATATTCTGAAAACCTTGCAAGCAGCCTTGTCCCTTCGATGTATATTTTTTGAGTTTCTTCAATTGCCCCAGACTGAGAATGACAGCATTCTTGAAATTGATGCGAAAAAAGAGTGTAAGAGCCGTCCTCTGTCTCTACAAGATCATGACCCTGAGGAGCTTTCATTAGCTTGCTTTTTTAACAAAACCAAGGTTAAAAACAGGGCTCTCTTCGAGGCTTAATTTTCTTTTGTTATACATTTCTGTTGTTTTTACAGAAGAATGGCCAACATCTTGTGCAATTTTCCAAAGAGACATTCCATTTTGAAGAGCTGAACCGATATAAGTTGCTCGCGCGGAGTGAGCAGAAATTCTCTTAAAAATATTTGCCTTTTTGGCATAGGTTTTCACAATATAGTCAATGGCCTTGGGATTGAGCTTGCGATCGAGATTGCCTGGATCGCTGGGATTTTTAGTTGGTCGAAAAACCCAATCAGTATCATAGATTTCACGTCCATTTTCCCGCATCCATCCAAAATACTCATCCAAAACTTCTACGCAAACAGGGTGTAAGACTTTAGTTAACATTTTTCCACCCTTGGCCCTAATTTCAATGACTGAATGCCCATTGAGATTTCTAAGGTCTCTGAAACGCAAATTAATAAGCTCAGACTTACGAATGCCTGTGGTAAATAGGGTGACTAAAATCGCTTTGTGCAATTTACCAGCTGTCTTATTTCCATCAATTGCCTCAAATAGCGCAACAACTTCTTCATCAGTTAAATCATTTGTTGGAGTCTTAACTTCTTGTCTTGGCCGTTTAACAGATTCACAAGGATTAAAGGCGACAATCTGCTTTTCAGTTAAAAAGTCAAAATAGCTCGAAACCGATGATAGCTTTCGATTAATTGTCTTAGGGGCCATTTGAGACTCAGATAATTTGTTGCGAAAATAAACGACATGAGCGCGTTCGACTTTACTAAAATTATCTACTTCTGGAAAATCAGTGGTAATAAGCTCAAGAAACTGCTGAATATCTTTGCGATAAGATTTGCGCGTATGTTCAGATTCAAAATTTGCAAAAAATTCATAATCTAATTGCTGGATCATTTTTTGACGCAAATCCAATTCTTGCAAATCATTTTTACTATTTACCAAAACCAAGTGTTTTTCCATAAAAGTCTCCTTAATACTATTTTAGTTAAAGGAGACAAAAGAGAGAAAACTAGGTAAAGATGCTCAGTGCTGAATAGTCAGGTTTCATATTTTGAAAGATAGGGGAGCTTTATTCAAAATAATTATCCTCAACCACAAAGTGATCAGAATCTTTGGAATTGGCACCAAAGTAAATGTTTGAAAGTCCTCCATACTCGGGACTATTTACAATCTTATTGAATTTGACTTGACCCTGAAAGAATTCTTGAAAGTAAAATCCCGCTCCGCCTTTCCCATCAGCTCTTGGCTTGACACAGTAGTTATTAAGCAAACTCAACTTAATGCGATAATTATTATAATTAGAGTAATAATCAGCTTCACTTACTGCCTCAATATTGAGGCTCAATCTTTGTGCATATGGAATTCTATGGCCATAGCTTTCACAATATTGAGCATCTGAATTATAGTTAGTACACTTTCTTTCATTTCGGGAGATGACACAGAACTTATTTCCCTTGTCACCTCTATTAAAATAATTGTGATGAATATTTAGATCAAATGATTGAGAAAACTGAAGAGAGTCTCCACCTGCTTCTGCTTCCGTTGTGGAAGAATCAATCCAATCCTGATTTGCACGCATAAAAGTCGAGTAGGCTACTTCCACTTGATCATTTGCTTGAGCAAATAAATTATCGTCAAAAGTGTTTTCAATGACATTATTAATAAACTTGATATCTCGACTGCCCATAAGACGAAAGCCCCAGACTCCTCCATCAAAGTGACAATTATAAACTAAGCCACTCGTTACATTCCAAAAACGCATAAGATAAGAGCTCGTGTAGCCAGCTTGATCCCTGAGGTCAAAATCGCGCACAATAACACTTGTCGCATTCAGCAACTGAATAATCGCACCATTATTTCCAGAACCATTGCTGGCCAATACCTTTGGTCTAGCTAATGTCGTATTTCCATAAGCTGCAAGTAATACATTTGATACACCACTACCATAGAGAGTGTTTTTTTCAATACTGATCAGTGAACCTCTTTTAAATAAATAGGCAGTATTTGAATTTAAAAGATAATTAGAACCACTTTTGGTAAATGCTGTAGATAGGGAAGTGTAAGGACAGCTTTCAGTTCCTTGTTGTCCAATGCAACCAGAGCTATTTGTTAAATCAATAAATTTAACAGTATCGTAGCTAAAAAGGTCTATTAAATATACGGGGTATCCACTCGCTTGATAGCCATATGAAATACCTTCGTCAGACAATGTGTACTCACTTTGCACTACATTTTCATCGGAAGAAGATATATCTGCATTGTTATTACTTGCAGAGGAATCTGAGCCTATTAGCGTCTTATCATTGGTGTCATCGCCAAGAGATGAATTTGATACCGTTGAAGTCGTCGTCTCGATGCAAGAAACTAAAAATAATATTGTTGATAGCAGCAACCATATCAGCGGCAAGCGAGGCATAAACGTCTCCAGGCTTTGATTTGACTTAAGCCTCAACTTATCGTCATTTGGGCAAAAAAGTGAAAGCTTAACTACATTTGGGGGCTTATATCGGGGGACACTAGGCTTATTCCCTATAACTGTCCTTATAGGGAATAAAAGAATAGGGGTAAAAGTCTAAGCTTCCGGAATTAAAATATTTAATCTGGTACCTTTGCCAGGTCTCGACTGCACATAAATGTTACCGCCCATATTGATGACGATATTTTTTATGGCATCCATACCAATACCTCGACCAGAAACATCAGTGACGGCCTTGGCCGTTGAAAAACCTGGTTCAAAAATGTATTGAATGATTTCACTATCAGTTTTACTTTGCAATGATCCCTGATCGAATCCATTTTCAAGAAGTCTTGCCTTAATAATTTCTGGTGAAATACCTTGTCCATCATCAGAAATTGATAAAGAGAAAATATCATATGGACTTTCATCACCCTTGTGAATGTATTCAAATTCTACCGAAACTGTTCCTTCGGCGGGTTTTCCATTTTCGGTTCGCAATTCTGGTGCTTCAATGCCATGGTCAACAGCATTTCTAAAATAATGCACAAGACTTGCTAAAAGTTCGTCATAGCGATCAGGATCGACTTTTTCCTCTGTACCAATCCATTTCACAGGATCAAGTCTTTTGCCAGCTTGTTCAGCCAGACGTTCCATCATAACCTCATAGGCACTAATAAAATTATGAATTGGACGGTATAAAAATTCACGACGAAACTCTTCATAAAGCTCCAAATCGCCAGCATTTTTTAGCTTTTCTGCAAACGATTTAACCAAGGTTTCATCAACTTCCAATTTTGATTGATTTCCAAGGATTGTTCCGCCAAACATCTGATCAAATTCAGAGAAAATATCTTTCATTGCATCTGATAAATTTTGCAGATTTTTGGAAATTATCGGTAATTGTTCTTGGAACATAGGAATAAACTCATCGGCCATTTCTTCTGTTGCAAACTCTTTTAGCATGGCCAATTCATCTTCATAGTGATGTGCCATATGCACTAAATGGTTAATACTAAAAATGGAAGAACTGCCTTTAATTGTATGTAACAAGCGACTCAAAGTGTGAAATGTTTCGACGCTAATATCGCGATCATCGCTAATTAATTCGAGACAGCTTTTCATCATTTTTTCCGAGTCATGGACATAACGAATGAATTGTTCTCTATTTTTTACGACTTTTAAAAGCATTTGCGCCTGAGCTTGGATTTCCTCCAATTCTTTGCGCATGGCCACTTCTTCGGTTATATCTTTTGCAACAACCACAACACCTTCGAGTGATTCTCCCTCCAATAAAGGAAAATATTTCAAAGAAATGTGCTTATTTTCCTTGATTATTTCTTGCGGTCCTAAAGCGATGGCGTCTTCAAAAGGCAGCATGTCGTCGAACAAACAGTTTGTCCAATTTTTCAAACTATCAACTTCAGACTCATCTTCGACGCTCAATATATCCCAAAACTTCTTTTTGCGAAGTTCTACATCAAAAATAGTTTCACAAACGCTGGTATAATGATCCAGAATGTCACTTTCTTTATTAAATACAAAAAGACCTTCAGTTAAGCTGTTTACCATTGCCTGGATAAACTTATTTGATTCAGATAACTCTTGAGTACGCTGCGCGACCATTTTTTCCAAGTTTTGAGAGTATTCGTTGAGTTCTGCCTGAGCTTTTTGGAGCTCTTTAATGACTCCTTCTTTTTGGTTCAGTTGCTCTTTATACTTTTCCTGCAACTGAATTTCGACAGTCATATCTTTCATGAAAATGGCCCAAAATTTAATTGGCTCACTTTCATTTTCATTTGCAATTGGATTAATGGATACTAGTGCAGTTCCCTCATTACCTTTGAATGTTTTGAATTTATATTCTTGATAAGGAATAAAGGCATCTTTACCGAGCGTCCCATTGGGCATAGGAAGAAGATCTTCACTTTCAAAGCTAATATACTCATATGCAAATTTATTGCTCTTAATTCTCTTCGGAGAAACTCCTATAATCGTGGCAAGAGCAATATTGACATAAACAGGACGCTTTTCTTCATCAATGATAAGAACGGCATCAATCTGATTGTCAAATACACTATAATCCATTTACTTCTCTTTTATTTGCTTCCCTGTAACTTAATAAAATTGAAATACTGCTTTTCAATTCCATCAAATTCCAATTCATCTCCATCGCTATTTTTCATAACTGGAGCTTTGCCGTCTTGTACATCTGAAACCTTAAGTAGCTTTACTACTTCTTCATCATTTTCTTCGTCATAATATGGTGCGTAGAAGGTTTCAACTGATGCGTTTGATGTTAAAAATCCTGCAACAATGTTCATTTGATTAATAATAACGGCAGGACAGTTAACATAAACAAGTGAAACAGACTTTCCAATCGTTTCAAGATAGATAATCCACTCGCGAATCCCGCAAGAATTAATCAAGGAAACCTTGTCAAAATCAATTAAATACTTTTTAAATTTAAGACTTCCTAATTTCTCCCCTGAAAAATCTTCATCAATGACGCCTTTAAAAACAAGCTTTGCTTGCTCTCCTTCTGCCATTACATCGACTTTTAACTTTCCTTCTCCAAATGAAAATGATTCGGCCATAATTATTCTCTCCATACAAAACAATGAAAAGCTTTGCTTCCCATCATAAACGCCTTATTTCGTTTAACTTTCTTTATTGAACAAATTATTTCAGTACAAACTCCAGGGACAACATTGATCATAAAACGCGAAGCATAGCGCATGACTAAGAAAAGTCCCAAACCAGCCCCTCCTGTCCCTTCAGAATGCTTCACCATTTCTTCTTCTTTTGCGATATAGCGATCTAAGACTTCCTTAGAAAGACTTCCAAAATTATCTCGAATAATCATTGTAACATGAGAAGGGGTCTCTTGTACCTTGATAAATGGACGTTCTTCGACGGGAAAAGAAATTTTTATTTTGCGATCATAATCTTTGTATTTGTGATTCCCTTGCTCATCAATTGGCGCATTATACATTGCATTAGTGACAAGTTCATTAGCGACAAAATTAAGAATGCTTCCATAATCACTAAAAACACCATCAAGTTTGAGGCGCGAAAAAATCCCTGTTAAGATATCTTGAGTCTTAGATGAATCCTCAAAGGAATGATCATGAATATCCATCCCCGGTTCTAGCTCTTGCACCACAAAATATTCTCGGCCACCTAAACGCGCAGGGAGAATTCTTTTAAGAACATGTAGAAAATCATCTCGATCACCTTTAACAACGTGATATCCTTTAAAATTGACTAATATCCGACTAAACTCATCGGGGTGATCATTTGGGACAAATAGGATGGTGCGATTGTAGTTTTTTTCAAAAAAATCTTTGTTTTTTGCATCTAGGAAAGTGTCGTAATCGGTGAGCACATAAGTAAATTGCTCATCACGATTGGATGCAAAAGAAATTCCAATCGATAGTCTTTCATAGTAGTCCTGCAGCTCCTGTTTGATG
>QKCN01000117.1 GCA_003245675.1 Bacteriovoracaceae bacterium
AAATTTTTTCTTTAGAGAAATACGCACTTTCCTCTTTTTTATTGCCCCGGGAACATTGATTATTTTTTTAATCTGCAAACTAGGGAGATAATAGAATTTGGATGAGTCTAAATCCCATTCAGGCATGCCTACTTCCAGAACTTGCGCCAAAATATAAGAACAATTTTCATCTAAAAAGTAATAATAAAAATAAGTTGAACTATAGAGCTCCCAGAGATGATTGATAATGCGATCAACGCCTTCCTTTGAAATATTGAGCTCGTACTCAAAAAGATCACGACTCTCTGAACTCACATACTCATTCACTTTCAGATAATATGGAGCGAATTGAAAAAAACCATAAAAGCCTCCAAATACTCCTTTAAACGCATAAGTAAATGGATCGACATCCTCTGGAACTCCTGCGGCATAAGAAGCAGTATAATCGAGCAAATCCATTTTTTCACTTGCTTCATTGGCCCCCTTATTAAAGCGAATGAAAGTATGCCCAAAAATAGATGAAGGATTATTGGGAAAATATGACGAAAAGATCAATGAAATAGAATCCCCCTTAACCCCTTCCTTCCATTCCTCAAAATCTTTACAACGGACACCATGGCGCTCTATCAATCCGAACTTATCTAATGTGTTCAGCCGCTCGACAAAAGCACATTGCGGATCTTGCTTAATAAAACCCACTTGCAAATTTGGAGTATTAAATGCCGCTATCGTCGCACGCAGCTCCTCTAGTGGGTTATTTTTCCCTTGGGGATGCAAGAAGAAATGCTCGCCATCGACTAAGCTATAATAAGCTCCATTCAAGCGCTTTTTGTAATGAAGTAATTTAAGCCAATCCTTTCCAAATGCAATTTTGTGTAACTGCTTCTCATCAACAAAAAGTGCCGCGTTTGAACTCGCGGCACCTATAAAAAAAAGAATGACGTAAAGACAAAGAAAGCTAAAGTACTTCACAAATTACATTGTCACATACTCTTTTGAATTCAAGAGTTCATGTTTGAAGTTATTGTACATTTCCACTGGGGCAATAGATGCTGAAGTAAAAATACGAGAATAGTTCTTTTGGACAAATTCACCAAAAAGATTCATGTCACCATGATAATCGAGAACAGCTGCAAAGCCATTTAACACTTCGCCGCGCCCTTGAGACATTTCGGCCATTAGCTGATGAAAGTTTCCTTCTGCATAGTGAATGCCCTTATATTCATTCTTAACAATGCTATGCTTGGCACAGCCACTGGTCCCAGATGTCATACTAAAAGTGTTGGGTAAAATCGCATGTGTTGTATTGCGGATAGATGAAGAAAGTAATGAGTTTTTACTGGCAATAGACCAGCCAAGACCACAACCGCTACTGCCATCGGCATAAACTTGAAATGATAAAAGAAAAAGAGAAACTAAAAGCAAATTTTTCATAGAACCTCCCTATTTATAAATAAATTGCAAACTGAATATAGAAGCATACAAGAAGAGCAGATATTCTTAGAGTTAAAATTAAATAACATTGATTCCCAACATTGAGTTTATGCATAAGTCATGAGTTTTGTAGGATTTTATATCTAGCTCAAGAATACTTAACTTGCTCAATTTTTTTGCCAATTCAATAATGAGCTGATTTGAGTTTTGTTTTAGGAGGAAACATGTCCAGTGCCCAGCGCTCACTTTATATTTTTTTGGGGAGTGCATCTGTAGGCTTAGCTTTTTTAGGCGTTGTTACCCCTTTACTTCCAACCACTCCCTTTCTGCTGCTGGCAAGCATTTGTTTTGCTAAAAGCTCTCCCAAACTCAACGAATGGCTTTTAAAAAATAAGTATTTTGGAAAATCGCTACAGCGCTATCTCAATGGAGAAAAGATGCCTTTGCGTTCCAAGCTCTATGTCGGAATTATGATCTGCTTTTCTTTAACAATAAGCTTCATTAGTTTGAATTAATTCAAGGAGGATTTATGAGCAACGAAGGAAAATGTCCCTTTGGCCACGACAAAAAAAATATCGCCGGCGGAGGCACAACCAATCGAGATTGGTGGCCCAATCAGCTTAAACTTAACATTTTACGCCAACACTCTCAGCTCTCTAATCCAATGGAGCAAGAATTCAATTATGCAGAAGAATTTAAAACACTAAATCTAAAGGCAGTCAAAGATGATCTTACCAAGCTCATGACAGACTCACAGGACTGGTGGCCGGCTGACTACGGACACTATGGTCCTCTTCTCATTCGCATGGCATGGCATAGTGCGGGAACTTACCGAACCGCCGATGGGCGCGGTGGAGCTAACACTGGAAATCAAAGATTTGCTCCTCTTAATAGCTGGCCAGACAATGCCAACTTGGACAAGGCCCGTCGCCTACTTTGGCCTATTAAACAAAAATATGGACGAAAGCTTTCCTGGGCCGACCTCATGATCTTAGCGGGTAACGTAGCACTTGAATCCATGGGGTTTAAAACCTTTGGCTTTGCAGGTGGGCGTGAAGATATTTGGCATCCAGAAGAAGATGTCTACTGGGGCACAGAAGCAGAATGGTTAGGCGATCAGCGCTATGAAGGTGATCGCAAACTAGAGCCCACACTCGCAGCTGTACAAATGGGACTCATTTATGTCAACCCCGAAGGACCAAATGGAAATCCCGATCCCGTTGCTTCGGGAATTGATGTACGCGAAACATTTGCGCGTATGGCAATGAACGATGAAGAGACTGTTGCCCTCGTTGCGGGTGGACACACTTTCGGCAAAATGCACGCAGCTGCTCCCGACAGTAATGTCGAACGAGAGCCCGAAGCGGCAGGCTTGGAAATGCAAGGGCTAGGCTGGAAAAATAATTTTAAAACAGGCAAAGGCGTCGATACCATAACCGCTGGATTTGAAGGACCTTGGACTCCAAACCCCATTAAATGGGATCATGCTTATTTTGATGTTCTTTTCGGTTATGAATGGGAGAAAGTCAAAAGTCCCGCCGGTCACTACCAGTGGGCCCCTAAAAATTTATCTGATAAAGATCATGCCCCCGAAGTGGATGGTTCAGGAAAGAAAGTTACAATCGTAATGACAACGGCCGACATGTCACTGCGCATGGATCCCAAATACGAAAAAATTTCTCGTCGCTTTAAAGATAATCCTGCTGAATTTGCGGATGCTTTTGCTCGTGCTTGGTTCAAGCTCACTCACCGAGATATGGGACCAAAGACACGTTATCTTGGAGCTGAAGTGCCAAATGAAGAACTTATTTGGCAAGACCCCATCCCTAACGGCAATCAGAATTTAAATGATAACGACATTAGTACATTAAAAGATAGGATTTTAAATTCTGGAATTGGCATTTCTAAACTTATTGCAACTGCTTGGGCATCTGCTTCAACTTTTAGAGGTTCCGATTACAGAGGCGGGGCCAATGGAGGAAGAATTCGCCTTGCCCCTCAAAAAGACTGGGATGCAAATAAACCCTTAGAGATTGAAGGTACGATAAAAATATTGGAAGGAATCAAAAACGATTTTGACAAAGACGTTTCCATTGCCGACCTCATTGTACTTGGGGGATGTGCTGCCGTTGAAAAGGCGGCCCAAAAAGCAGGTTCCAATATCAAAGTTCCCTTCACTCCTGGGCGAGGAGATGCCACTCAAGCACAAACGGATATAGAATCTTTTTCTGTTTTGGAACCACTGGCCGATGGTTTTAGAAACTACAGTAAAGCAAACTATATCACTCCGCCAGAACATATGCTCATCGATAAAGCGCAATTATTGCGTCTAACGGCACCAGAGATGACTGTTTTACTCGGTGGATTGAGAGTTCTCAATACCAACTTTTGCCAAAACCAGCATGGAGTCTTCACTCACCGCCCAGAAAGTCTAACTAATGACTTTTTTGTTAACCTGCTTGATATGGGCACCGAGTGGAAACCAATTTCAAAAGATGAACAAATTTTTGAGGGCAAAGATCGTAAAACTGGAGAAAAGAAATGGACTGGAACAAGAGTTGACCTCGCTTTTGGTTCAAATTCGGAATTGCGCTCACTTTGTGAGGTTTATGCCAGCCAAGATGGCCAAGAAAAGTTTATTAAAGACTTTGTGTCAGCTTGGAACAAAGTTATGAATCTAGATCGCTTTTAAAATATAAAAAGCCTCCCTACCGGGGAGGCTTTTTTATACCCTAATGGCCTTCAAATAAGTTCACAAGTAAAATTTAATGACCTGAGATTGCATAACATGATACAAGGGACAGGTATCTTAATAATCTCATAGTGATACTTATGAATACTGAAATCGTCGAACACAATGACATATTAAAAAGAGACATGCTCTTCAGCAAGGCCGATGCATTTTTCTATGCTGTCATGGCCGGAGCC
>QKCN01000010.1 GCA_003245675.1 Bacteriovoracaceae bacterium
AACCACCGTTTTCCGCTTCTTTTATTTAATTATCTTTTCTAATTATTCACTGGGTCTCTTATACCAGCAATTAGGTCTCGTTCCAATATCTGTTTTAAGCTCAGAACAAACACCTTGATCAATATCTTCATAGCTCGTATCGACATTGTGACTAGCATCACAAACAGCTGCAGCAAAATAAGTATCAAGACGGCATTGAGCAGCAGGATGCGATTGATACATCTTACCAACCTTACTTGGATCAGGAGTATCAAAACTTACTGCACCCGACTCTCCCCAAAGAGCAAACATACTCGCAATATTAAAGCCGGCCATCCCAACACGCTTACACAAAGCCTTATCTGCCGCTAAAGAGAAACTAGCATCGCAAGCTTTGCCCAAAGTTTCAGGCACATTCAACTTTGCAACAATCGCTTCATTATCTTCTTCATCAAAAACTTTCTTTAGACATTTCAAAGAACCATAGTAATCAGCTTGCCCTTCAATACTGGCCCATTTATTACCCCATCCCCCAGTCATAATTGGCGAACCACCAATGTGGTGACCAATCTCATGGCAAATAACCAAAGTAAAAGCATCTTCGGTCATTCCAGAAGCTTGGGCCAAACCTCCAAACATAGCAACTTTATAGAGTTTCCCTTTGCGAGAAGCATAAGCATTAACCGTCTCGTCAGTCCAATTGCGCTCAACTTTTAGAGTTCCGCCCTTTTCTGCCACAATGGGAGCATAAATCGCCTCAACTTTATCAATGACTTTATTAAATTGCTCTTGATTAAGACCTGGCACCATCCCCTTTGACTTTAAGGAAAATCCTTCAGGGAAAAAAGATTGCTGAGCAGGAGCGGCAAAAGCACTTGAAATCATTAAAGAAGATACAAGAAGAGAAGAAGCAAATTTAAGCATACTGATTCCTTTTGATGCAGGTGAATCTGAACTATCAAACAGGACGACAATACCCCAAGTTCCGTGCTTTTTAAATGCCTCTGAATATTTTACTCGCTGCACAATAATGCTTTAGCCAAGTGCCACTTTATTATAAAATAGCCCCATCTAAAGGAGCGTTCATGAGATTTTCTAAACTTCTAATATTGGTAACTTGCAGCTTCTTCTTATTGCTCAATTTGGCCACGGCGGCCGATCTTGTCATGGAAGAAGAAAAGGGCTTTGACATAGACCTCTCCTGGGACTCAATTGTCGAAAATTTAGAAGACACAGCACTTCTTAAGTATGGAGCCAAAGAGGCCATTCGCTTTGCTTTCCTGTCGCGTTGTGACTGGTATCGACCTAAGATGAGTGACTACTGGGAATGGAAAAACTGTCGTCAAGGCATGGATATAATGGTGAAGAAAATGGATCTAGTCGTTCCCACCGTTCCTGGCGAGAATTTAGTTGCGCTTATTTTTTACAAAGAAATGATTCAGCTTATTCAACAAAAAGAAGTTCAATCCTATCTAAAAGAATTGCGTCGCCGCCTTGAAGACCTGCAAAGTGAAAGCAGCTATGATGGTCTTTCTCTTTATGAATTCACTCTTGCCAAAACTAAAAATCACAAAAAAGCACTCCAATGGATTGCTGTTCTATTTCAAGATACCGATGCACTCTGCCACTGGGAATACATAACTGAACATCTCCCCAAGCTTGTTTCAGAAGAAGTCTATGATAATTGGCTCAATGTCTTGGACCTACTTTCCTCCGACTATGCAGACGACCACTGGCGCAAATACTACGTGCGCATTTACCCTGAGGCACTCAAAAAACATTATCAGAGCTTTACCAATTCCCTCTACCATTTTTATGTCACGGCCTATTTGGCAGCAGATCTAAAGGAAAAAATGCCTTATGCACCATCGCAGCAATTTGTGGCCACCACCCTGACCACGGCCTATAAATATAATTACATCATGGGCAAAAAATCTTTTGTGCTTCCTCCAATTCCGGCGGACCGCGATAAAAATGAATACCGTTTTCAAGATATGTTTATGGCACAAAAGGCTTCTATCTGGGCGAGATCAGACAGTATTAATAGAGATCGTCTAGGAGGTTTTATTCCCTTCTCTTATGAAATGGCCAAAGATCCCGTTGCCGTCTTGCGAAAGTTCTTCTAAGTGGTTAGCATGAGGTTCTCAGTTTTAATTCAAGGAGGACCTCATGAAAATTATTTTTGGATTACTTGCTCTTTCTATTTTTGCATCTTGCTCAACTGTCAACACACCCAACTCAGGAATGCTTTACACCCAAGCTACAGCGTCAAATGAAGTAAACTTCACCAAATTGCAGTCAAACAAACAAGGCGAAGCTTGCACTGAAGGAATCTTAGGGGTGGTAACTGGCGATTCCACGGTTGCAACCGCAGCAAAAAATGGTGGCATAACAAAAGTTTCTCACGTCGATCACAAAGTTAAAAACGTACTAGGTCTTTATACTCAGTATTGCACTGTCGTATATGGACAATAGCTTTACTTTTTCTTATACCAAGAAGCGTATTCTAAATAATGAGAAGCTCCTCCCAGGAGCTTCTTTTTTTCTTCTTCACTCAATGTTTTAATTTTTTTAGCGGGAACACCCGCATAAAGCGAAGAAGCTTCAACAATTGTTCCCTCGCGCACAACGGCTCCCGCCGCAATAACCGAAGATTCTCCGACAAACGCCCCGTCAAGCACCACGGCCCCCATGCCCACCAATGCATGATCTTCAATCGTGCAACCATGAATCACAGCATTGTGTCCGATCGTGACATTATTTCCGATAGTCGTTGAGTGCTTTTTAAAAGTTCCATGCACTGTCGCGTTATCTTGAATATTGGTATTTTCGCCAATGCGGATAAAGTTGACATCAGCTCGCAAAACCGCACCATACCAAATGCTGGAATTTCTGCCTAAGCTTACATCTCCAATAAGGGTGGCATTTTCCGCGAGAAAACAGTTCTCCCCCATTTGCGGTTTTTTATCGCGAACTTCAATCAAAAGTGGCATCTACCCCTCCATGTTCACGATGAGCTTGCCCCAATGAGCGCCCTCTTTCATTTGGGCCATTTTATCCTCAAGCTCCTCTAAAGAGCATTCGTGAGTGAAAAGATCTAAATTATCTAAGCGAAATTCTCCAGCAATAAGATCCCAAAGCTCTCTGCGTAAAGGCATTTCCGTTCCCGCAGAAGTAATCCCCATCAAATTAACTCCTCTTAAAATAAGTGGAAAGACGGAGGTTTTAAAAGAAAGCCCTCCCACATTGCCGCAAGTGGTGACGACACCTTCTTGTTTTAAAGACTTCATAATCGCCGAAAGGGCCGTGCCTCCAACCGTATCAATTCCTGCTACAAAACGAGCAGAAGACATGGGCTTAGCATCCCAATCAGCAAGTGCCTGGCGACCAACAATTTCCTTTGCCCCAATTTGGCGTAAGAGGTCATATTGATCTTCTTTGCCACTCGAAGCAGTCACTTCAAAGCCTAATTTATTCAAAAGGGCAACACTCATCATGCCCACTCCCCCTGTGGCTCCAGACACAACCGTGGCTCCCATTTGGGGGGTTATTTTTTCGCGCTTTACAATTTTGTAAACAGAGAGTGCGGCCGTAAATCCAGCCGTTCCCCAATTCATAGCCTCACGCAAAGAAAGATTTTTAGGTAGAGAAACAACCCAAGCGGCTGGAACACGAATGTATTGCCCAAAGCCACCAGCAGTATTCATTCCTAGATCATAACCAGTAACGAGAACCTCATCACCCTCTCTAAAGTCAGCATGCGAAGATGCAGCCACAATGCCAGCAGCATCAATTCCTGGCTGATGGGGATAAACGCGCGTCACACCTTTATTACCATAAGCAGAAAGGACATCTTTATAATTTAAGGAAGAATATTTCACCTGAATGAGAACTTCTCCTTCCGGTAAATCTGCCGTCGTACGCTCAATAATTTGTCTTTTGATGTTATCATTTTCTTCTGTTACCCATAGGGCCTTAAATGATGTCATACGAATCCTCCGAAATTAGGTAATCTTGGATTCTACATACCTTATTCAAAACTAAAGGAAAAGCCAGAACGTAAAAGGGCCCATCTTGGGCCCATTTGAGAGAGAAAAGTTTTAGAGAAAGAGAGAGAGAGAGAGTTATTAGTAAGAAATTTGATAGTAAAATTCTTTATATTTTTGAGTGTTTTTAACAACCTGTGCTTGGCCCCAAGAATTAGCTTCAGAGATAGTGAAGTATTCTGTTACAGGGTTAGCCTTAGCTGGTCTAGAAAGATCAATGAAAGCCGTATAAGTCAAAATGGT
>QKCN01000072.1 GCA_003245675.1 Bacteriovoracaceae bacterium
TATCCTAAATTTTGTTTGGAAAAAAGGGCCTAAGAGCTTAATAATTGTAAGAAATTTTAATCTGAGAATCGCCCATACTTGACTTCGTGAGTCTGATATTGGAAGGGATGCGGTCGGTGAGATTAATTACATGAGAGATTATACCAATTTGTTTTCCGCGGCCTTGGATTTTGAGCAAAATCTGAAGTGCATCTTCAATAGCATCTGGGTCTAAACTGCCAAAACCTTCATCAATAAAAAAGGATTCAATTTCTGTTTTCCCTCTGGTCATTTCAGAAAGGGCCAAAGCAAGAGCAAGACTTGTGAGAAATGTTTCTCCACCAGATAGAGTGGAAACCTTACGAGGTATATCATCGCGAAAACGATCTAAAATATAAAAATCGAGACTTTCATTACTTCTTTCTTTGCCATGGATGAGTTCATAACGACCATCACAGAGACGAGAAAGTTCTTGGTTGGCATAGTAAATTAGTTGTTTCTCAACTAGACCGAGTGCATAGTTTCTGAACTCTTCTTTTCCCAAGATATCTTGCAAAAGGGAGAGGGTCGCCAGCTGATCTTTAATTTTATTTCCTTCGCTTGTTAATTCTTTTAGCCGAGATTCTCTTTTTTGAAACTCTGTTAGCAGTGTTTTATTTTCCACAAGAAGATCTTGGTGCATTTTGCGAAAATCCTCAGCCTTTTTCTTTTCTAGCTCGAGGTGTGAGGAAAGTTCTTTTATGAGCTCAGGGTGTTCTTTTTCAAGCTCCTTGAGTTTTTGCAGCTTATTGATTGATCCCTGGAGAGGGTTTTCGTTTTCTGGAGCTTTTAGTTTTGAACAAGTTTGAAAGAAAAGACTTTGGGTTTCATCAATTAAGGTTCTTAAGGATTCAAGGGCATTTTGACTTCCTTTGAGCTTTATTTCTTCTTGGTGGAGTTTCTTTTGAAGTAGGTCTTGTAATTCGCGCTGTTCTTCAATTTGTTTTTGGTGAAGATTTATTTGAGCTTGTGCATCTCCTTGAGGACAGAGCGTTTGATTTTTTTGTTTTAATTCGTCAATCTCTTGCAAGAGTTTTATTTCTTTAGCTTTATTGTTTTCGATGTCATCTCGAAAAGATTGAATCAAAGAGGCATTGTCGCTTATTCTTTCCTGGTCTTGCTGCTGGCGCGCTTTGCTATTTAAGTAGCTTCTAGATTTTTTGAGGAAAATTTCAAGAGAAGGAATAAAATCTTCTTCAAAGGGAGCCAGCTCAAAGCTATCGCTCAATTCTTTTTTTATTGCTTCATAATTTTGATTGGCCTTTCGCTTTATCTTTTTCAAGGTCTCTAAGGATTCTTCTTCATGCTGAGCAGAGATCAAAAGCTTATCTTTTAGTTTTTCAATGTTGCTTTGATGTAAGCGTGCTTGTGTTTTAAACTCCTGCACCGTAACCAGCGTGTTTTGCTGTAGCTTGATATCAGCATCTATTTCAGCAGGGAATGCTTTTAAGGCTTCTTCTGTCTTTTGGCATTCCTCTTTTTTTTCTAGCAAAAGTTTTCTTTGCAGATTGAGTTGGGTTACGATCTTCTCTTTGTTGCGAGTCGTTTCTTCTAGCTTTTGTTGGAGAGCACTATTGTCGACTTGAGTTGCTTTATAATCAGGGGTTGAAATTTCCTGCAATAACTCATTTTTTCGCTGTGGAGACAAATCGCTGTGGCAGACAGGGCAATTGGTGTCTGCATGTTTTAAGCAGATGAGGATGGACGATAAAAGTTCTGACCTCTTTAATAATTCTTCTTTTTCTTTTAGCTCATCTTGAATTAGTCTTAATGTTGTCGCCAAATCAGAATCCTGCTGCTCCAGTGCTTGGATTTCATCGCTGTATCTTCTGATCGGCTTTTCGAGGGACGTTAGGTTTTCTCGCGCTTGCTGCTTTTTCTGCTGAAGAACATTGCTTTGTCGAAGCTTATCTTCTAAGTAATCTAATTCAGGTAGTTCTGATAGCTTTTGCTGAAGTGTTCTATATGTGCTTTCTTCCGCGTCAAGAGATTTTTCATGCTCTTGACGACTTCGCGAGAGGTGCTTCTGGGAAGTTTGTTCTTGCGACATTTGTTGCATTAGCTCTCTTGTTTGAGTTAATTCTTTTTCAAGTTTTTCAATCGTCTCTTCCAAAAGTGGAGAGCTATGCTGTTGTGTAAAAACATCTAACTCTTTTTGTGTTTGCGCAAAGCGCTTATTGAGCTCTTCTTGGTCAACTAAACGCTGTGTGAGTTTTTTTTGCCATAGAATGAGTTCTTCTTTGACCTGGTTTTGTTGGCGCATAATTTGGGAAAGAACGTTTTGATTTTGAATATATTGGCGCCAAAGGGGCTCTTTACTTTGAAAAAAGAGGGTGAGCTCTTCGAGTGTTGATCGAGCCTTTTCTAGGGAAGCCTTCTTATGGTTTACCTGAAGGGATATTTGTTCTAGGTTTTTTTCTTGTTCTGGGATTTGTTCTTGATATCTTTTTATATTATCTAATTGGCGCACCAGCTCTTTGATTAAAAAGGAGAGCTCCGAAAATGTTTCAAGGCGCTGTAGTGCGGTACTAATATTGTCGTTGGAACTTTGTATTTGAGCTTCGAGCTCTTCTTTACTTAATTGCGGAAGCTGCTCTTGATTGCCTTGTATTTCAAAGTGAATGTTTTGATGGGCCTGATTAAGTTCGCGAATATCTGAGCGCAGCACCTTGCCTAAAATAGAAAGGGCCTCACCATCATAGAGTTTTTCTAGAATCTCCCGTCTATCAGTAAAGGAACTGGTGAGAAATTGCGCAAATTCGCCTTGGTTTAAGATGACCGTTTTTGTGAACTGCTTGAAGTTAAGGCCCAAAACATCTTCTACTTTTAGATCAACGGCCTCAAAATTTTCTTCTTTATTTGTCGATGGGATTTTTTTCAGAAGACTTCTAGTACATTTGGCCATTTTTAGTGGCTTGCCCGATTTTTGGCGAGTACGGCAATACCAACTGGCGCGGTAAGTTACTCCATGCATGACAAAGTCGAGAATAATTTCCGCGTCAGCCTCACCTAAGGTTACAAAGTCTTCATAATTTAAGTTCGTTTTAAATGTTTGACCGTAGAGAACGAGAGAAATACTACTGAGAATACTTGATTTACCACTTCCTGTTGGCCCTGTAATTGCAAAAAGCTGAGAGTCATCTGTCAGCGCGGCAAAGTCGATGACGTGAGACCCTTTTAGGGATGCAATATTCATTAATTGAAGTTTGAGGAGCTTCATTCTTCTCCTCCGCTTCTTTCTGCTTCTCGGAGCTCATCTGTTGCTCGTTCCAGTAGTTTTAAAAACTCCTGCATCACTTCGGACGGGATGTTTTGAGATTCGGGATATTTCTTCTGGTAGAAAAGTTCAAATAATTTTTGCGTGGAGGGGACTTTTTGAAGAATCTGTTGTTCATCCTTATCCTTCGTTTCCATCCTTTCGAGCAAAGGGTAGTAGCTAAGTAGTTTTACCTTAGCTTGCTCCGCTCTTTCCCTAATCTGGTCGGCCAATCCATAGATTGGTTCTTGCAGCTTCATCTCGACTTCTAGCCAGGGCATCAAGTTTGAACTTAAATGAGTCAGCTCTTTTTCTAAGTCTTCTTGCCAGTCTTCTGGAGTTGTTTTTAGCTTGATTAAGGGGCGAGCATTGGGGATTTTTACTTTTTCAATTGTAGTTACCCCATTTATGATTTCAATTTTATTTATAAACTTTTCATTGCTTTCCGAAAAACGCATGGCAAGGGGAGAGCCCGAATAAACAATATGAGGTTTTTCGTGTTTGATAATTTGATACTTGTGAATATGGCCTAAGAGTAGATAATCGCAGATATTTTCAAAGCAAGAAACAGGGATTGCGTCGAGACCCGAAAGAGCAATACTTTGCTCTACTCCTTCACTTAAGAATTCTCCCACTGAATGGTGAAATATCACAAATGTGGGAGTAGCTTTTTCCTGGGGAGCAACCATCTCTTCCAAATACTCTTGGAAAATTTTCAAGATATCTTTTTGGGCGACATCTGCCTTGTGCCCCTTTTTGAGAGCATAGTTAAGTAGTTCATAGGTCCTAAAATAGGGAATAGCTGCAAGTTGAAAGCATTCATTTTGATAGAAGTGTTCAAGAGGAGAAGGAGAGAGCCTACCTATAATTTGAATTCTTCTGTTTTGGAGAATGCTTTGAGGAGCTTCTAAAAATTTTCCGGAGTCATGGTTTCCTGCAATAAACACTGCGGAGCAATTTGTCTCATCAGATAAGCGTTGGCAAAAATCAAAAAACTGTCGGCAGGCGTAAGATGGAGGTGAGGGTGTATCATAAATATCACCGGCAACCCATAGCTGGTCGATAGCTTCGCTTTTAATGGTCTCAATAAGCCAAGAGAGAAAGAAGTCATGCTCTTGAAGTCGATCTTCCTTGAAGAGCTTTTTCCCTAAATGCCAATCCGAGGTGTGGAGAATTTTAAGATTCTTCTTCAGGTTTTCCATCACCATCATCCCAGTATTGATGGAAGTTCTCATTTATAAACTCTTGGCCAGCTTTTTTAGCGCAGGCATGATCTTCTTTTGCCTTAGCTTCTTTTCTTTGTGCTGCTTCATAGGCACCGATGACCGTTGAGGTTTCATTGATAATATTTTTAAAACGTTCTGGATAATCTGGGATTTCTTCAGTCTTTAAATATTTATCAAACATATCGGCATCGAAGCACTTAAGAACGCCCTTGGGGGTAAGAATATCAAAAGTTTCATTGAGAAGATTGAGTCTTTCTACTTTCCCGAGTTCTCCTGTTTGAGTGCGAATGTATTTTCCTTCTTCGGGAAGATGCTTTCTTTTTTGGCTGTAGACATCATCTTCATAGGAGATGCAGCATTTAATCTGGCCACAGACTCCATTTAACTTGGAGTAGTTAATGGTGAGGTTTTGATTTTTAGCTTGCTTAACGGAACAAGCACCATAGTCGTCTAAAAATTTAGAACAGCAAAGTTGTTGCCCGCAAGGCCCAATACCACCAACAGCAGAGGCCCTATCGCGCAAGGATATTTGGCGTAATTCAATTTGAGTACGCAGTGTTGATGCAAGATCTTTTACTAAGCCGCGAAAGTCAACTCTCTGAGGAGCAGTGAAAAAGAATACAACTTTTTTCCCAAACTGAGTAAATTCCACATGAGTTAAGGTCATATCTAGCTTATGTTTTTCGATAAGGTCTTTGCAGATCAGCTCAGTTTCTTTTTCTTTTTTATAGTGTTGGCGTTGTTCTTCAATATCTTCTTCTGTAGCGAGGCGATTGATATAGCGCACGGGAAGTAGGGATATGTCATAAGGAACGTCATAGGGAAAGGAGTTGACGTATCCCACGGCCATGCCGCGATCACTCATGGCAACAACTTTTTGGCCATGCTTTACTTCTTTATTTCCAACAAGAAAAGGAATAGAGCGGGCGTTGCCAGGAAAACGCACGCGCACAAAAGTGAGTACTTGATCGTCTTTAAAGCGCTTGGCCTGCTTTTCAATCTCTTCTTGAAGAGCTTTTTCTTTGGCCCTTCTTTTATCCATATTAGGGGCGATGGGATCGTGCTCGCTACCGCCAGTGGATTCTTTTTTGGGCCTGCTCTTGTTTTGATTATTATTATTGTGGTTGTTGTTATTATGATGACGCTTTTTCATTAACCCGAATTCCTTAAAAATTAAATAGTAAGTCAGTATAGAGGAAAAATAACGACTTAGAAAGGATTAGGATAAGACTCTGTGCAGCATTCCTATGATTCGCTCTTGAGCTGAGTTGTGAAACTTGCGGGAAGTTTGGAACCATTGAGAATCTTTTGTGAGGTCTTTTTTCGTTTCATAGAAGGAGAACGATTGGCATTCGAGTTCTAAGAGTAGCTTTTCTAAAAACCATTCTCCATTATTCATTTTGATGATCTTTTCGGCCGTTTCTAGGATATTTTTCTCCCCATTCATATAAGGGGGAAGCACTTTGGAGAGTTCTTTGGGCATATGTGCCAAGAGCCACTCCTTTCTTTCAGCATAAGGGACGAGTTCAACATCTTCACTAGAAAGCAAAGTTGCTGGGTCTGAATTTGGTGTGATTCTCAGAAAAATGGCCCGACTTTCAATCGTTGGCAAAAGAGGGCTTCTGCTGGGATTGAGAAAAAAGATCGTCGTTGCCCCATTGGGTTCTTCTAGCGATTTTAGGAGTTTATTGGCCAAACGCTCAGAAATGCGATGCGTATGATAAACCACGAGATAGCGATGTTTTAGTTCAAAGGAACGCAGATCTAGGAATTTAAAAAATTCACTAAATTCTTCTTCGATATAATCTTCGGTAACAACCTTATCAAAGTTTTCTTCGGGCCCTGGCGACAAAATAAGAACATCTGGATGACCAAACCCCCAAGCTTTCTTCTTCCAAGCATGAGTTTCAGTCCCTGTTTTTTCTGTACAAATAAGCTTAGGAATGAGTTCTTGAGTAAAGTTATGGAGCTCTTCTTCTGGGGTTTTAGAGGCTAGGCTAGGAGTGATCACATAAAAATGGCCCAGCTTTCCACTTTTTTTTCTATCAATAAGGGATGAAATGAGTTGACTCATATTCCCCCTCGTTGCTGTATTTTATTGCGAATTTCTTCTTGAATTCGTTCTACGCTTTGTGCCCCATCAATAATAGAAATGCGCTCGGGAAAGAGTTTTGCCGCTAAATCATATCCTTCAATGAGTTTTTGATAAAAATCCGCTTTTTGTGATTCAAAAAAGTCCTTATCATTTCCGCGCTTTTCTTGTCTTTCCATTGATGTTTCTAAATCAATTCTTAGATAAAAGCTGATATGAGGAGTGATATTAAGGGGAGGGAATTGATGAATTTTTAAGACTTTATCAACACCTAGGCCAAAAGCAATTCCTTGATAGGCAATTGTACTATCAAAATAGCGATCCAAAATGACAACTTGCTTTTTATCTTTAATGCGGGGAAGCACATTTTCGGATAGGAGTTGGGCGCGGGACGAAGCAAATAAGTAGGCTTGTGCCAATTGGTCTACATTGCCTGTTGCTCCCAGCATCGCTTCTCTTAGCTTTTCGCCAAATGCAGTTCCGCCAGGTTCTCGAAAAGAGGATACCTGATGACCTTCTTGCAAAAGCCAAGATTTGAGAAGCTCTATTTGAGTGCTTTTTCCTGAGCCTTCGATGCCTTCAAAGCTCAAAAAAAGACCAGCACCGGAAGGTGCTGGAGTAAAGAAATTTTTTAATGTTTCCAGAGACTCCATATGGGAGTTGTAACATAGAATTACTATTCAGTCAGCATGTCTTTTGCTTCTTCCGGAAGGCTATCGTTCCCCTCAATTTGCTCGAGTTCTTCTTCTATTTCATTGTCGATTTCGTCTAATAGCTCATTTTCATTGAAAGCTGCAGGCTCACGATCTCGTTCGATAACATCATCCCAACTATTTTCTGCAGGTGCAGGCTGATCATTTCGATATTGCGCATCTGGTTTCTTGGCGATTCGGGCCATTTTTTTAGCTGGGGCAGATGGTTTGGTGAGGCGAGTTCTACGACCTGTTGTTTTGGAAAGTTCTGGACGCTTCACTTTCGAGCGCTGCTCAATGGCCGGATTGGAAATTGGGCGGCTAATACTCTTCCTTTTGCGGAAGGCTTCGCGCGATGGAACTTTTTGAGAAGGCGTTAGCTTGCTATTTTCATCGAGCGTTGAAACAGAGGCAGGTCTTCGCGCGGCAAGCTGAGCATCCCCTGGAGTTGCCGGAGAAAACTTCATCCAGGTGATGAAGGCCAAAACACAAGATAGTGCTGCTGCAATCGACCAAAATCTTTTGCGCGAGGGCATTTGTGCATTTAATTCTTCTTCATCCTCATCTTCTTCTTGGTACTGACGCGATTGATTTTTATTGATTGCAAAATCAGCAATTGCCTCTGCTTCTTCTTCTAACTCAATATCGCGAACAAGATGTGCTTGTTTGAAGATATTGTCCGCCGGTTTAAAGGGGAGTTCTGGAGTTTTTTCTTCTTCCGTACTCACTCTACGGTTAAAGCATTCATGGCGATAAATTTTAATCCAAGTTGCCCCCATATTGGGACTGATGAGGTCAGTAAATAGTATCTGTTTTTGAGAAAGTTTCTCCTCGATTTCTGCCACAGTAAAAGGTCCTTCCTTTTGCCCATAATGCAGGAGCCAGAATTCATCATGCTCTGTTTTCTTGAAAAGTGGTTCTTCTTCTTGGGCCCTTTCCTTTACTACTCGTAGGTGGGAAGTGGGGCGTGGTATTTCTTGAAAAACAGGAGCGGCGCTTTCTTCGATTTCCTCTTCTGTTTCTGCAATTTCTTCATGCTCGGGCGAAGAGCCTCCTGCTTTTTGAAGGAGGGCCTGCATCATTGGCGTGATGGCCTCTTCACTTTCTTTTTCTTCTTCCTCAGCTTCTTCTTCAACTACAACTTCTGCAACATCTTCCGCGACGCTTTTTTCTACTGGCTCTTCAGCCAGAGACATTTCTTCAACGACTTCTTCCAGAAGAGATATTTCTTCTTCAGTATGCCCTTCCTCTTGCACCTCAATTTCTTTTTCTGCCAATTCTAAATCTGCCGAAATTGCAGGAACCGCCTCTAATTCTGGTATAGACTCGATCTCTACCTCTATTAGTGCTTCAGCATTAGGCTCTTCAAGCGTCTCTAAAGCGTCTGAGCTGAGATCAAATTCGCCAGTACTATCTTCCGTGGGAAGCGATATGTGCTGAGTTTTGGTTACGTCGTGTTGTGCAAGAGATATTTGCATGGTCTTAGTGACCTCGATCGTCTCAGCAGATTCATCATCTTCATCCAAGAGCTCAAGAGCCTCTTCTTCCAAAATATCCTCGGATAGATTCATATCATCCAATGAAATCTCTTGAGTGTCGTCCAACTTTTTTGTATTTCCCATAATCAATCTCCACCTTGCGGGCGTTATCGGTCTCATCTTCTTTTCGGAAGAGTCGGAGATGTCTTAAAAATCGATGTTTCTTAAAATAAAGTCGGAAATTTTTGCCGGGAGGCGGGAGGGGGCAGGCCGGGAGGTACGTGGATACTTTTGCTAAACGGTGCGTTAAGCCTAAGCCTGAATAAACAAAGGCCCCAGCATTTCTGCTAGGGCCTTCACCGGTTTAGGATCGATTATTTTTAGAATACGTTCGCGTTTAACACGAGACCGTAATCAAGCTTATCTTGCCAGTCTTTATTTGTTTGAAGATTTCTGGCCCCATCATGAGTAGTGGCATCTACGTACATGTCCACAGAGAAAGTATCATTGAAGGCATATGAAGTATTTGCCTCAAGAATAAGTGTCTCATTATTGTTAATAGCCTCTTTTGTTTGAGTATGCATAAATATTGCTAGCGCACCAACATTCCACTTATCAGTTACACTGTAAGTTGTCCCTGTGTAGAGGCGATATTGAGCGACTGCATTGTCAGCATTTCCATTTTTTCTATCATTCAGATATGCACGACCTTGAATATCCAAACTCAGTTTTTCTGTAAGACTTTTTCCAGTATAAACTCTCAAGTTGGCAGAGCCAGTTCTATCATTTTGATTATGAGTATTGGCATAAAGGTTCAAACGAGCATTTAAGTAAACGCCGTTATTAGCCTCAGTTAAAATATTTTTGCGATCATATTGGATTCTTACATCATCAAGTTTAAATTCACTGATCTCTTGTCCTTCAATTTTGTTATATTTACTTGTTGTTCCCAAAGTGAGTTTATTATTTGGATTAATGGCGTACCCAAGATCACCATAAAAAAGGTTATTAACGCCATTGATTTTGTTATTATCATCACGATTCTGATAAGCTTCATTTGCAAGATAAAGAGAAGCAGGAGAAGCTTTTAAGCCTTGATAAACATCTTTTATGTTATTAGTGATCGTATTTGTTGAAGTGGCGGCCATAGCTGAGCTTCCGATACCCATCGCTACTAAAAGTGTCGTCATTTTTTTCATAATTGATCCCTTTGTTGTAAAAATAATCTCCGGTTTGTTGCCTGTAAGTTATATCGTTTTTCTCAAAAAAATACAACGCACAGTGTCAAAACGTGTAAAATTTACGCAGTTGACAGAATTTGTCAGTTTTTGTGCTGTAAAATTAAATAGTTAGTGACATTTTTGCACCAAATAGGGGATAATAATGGCATATTTTCAAAAAATAATATTTGGCCCTTGGAGAGAAAATGGCCCGTTTTCATATACTTTGTACCCGTTTTTCCAGTTTAGGAGACGTTGTACTGACCACTTCTATATTAGCGCAACTAAAAGAACGTTGGGGAAAAGACATTCATATCACTTATATGACCTCACAAGCTTTTCTACCTCTTTTAGAAAACCATCCTTATATAGATGATGTTGTTCCCTTTTCTCGCAGGAAAGGATGGGCCGGAATTAAGGAGCTTTTTTCTCTCGTCAATGAGATTTACCAGAAAAGAAAAATTGATCTTTTTTTCGACCTCCATGGGACTCTACGCTCGATTCTAATTGGCCTTCGCTTTTTTTTCATACCACGCATTACCGTGGATAAAAGAACATTTGAGCGCACTTTGCTGACTAGTTTTAAAGTCGATTTTCTTTCAAAACAATTGAAACGCTTTAAAGACGATAGGCCTACTAGCTTTGGAGAACTTCTTCTCGAAAGAACAATTCGCGATATCGATGAAATTTTTGATTTCAAGTTTGAGCGACAAAGGCTTGCTGAATTTGTTCAGCGAGACAGCCACAATAATATTGTTGATCTGGGAATTTCATCTTGTGCTTCTAGCTTTTCCAATGAAGGCTGGGAAGAACTTGCAGAGCGCTGTAGGGTTAAACCGCCTTTTGCTATTCTCTGTCCTTCAGCATCTTTTCCTGAAAAGCGCTGGCCCATAGAGCGCTTTGTGGAATTTACTAAAAATATTTTAGAAAATGATCGTTACAGCCAGATGAGTTTTGTTATTCTCGCTGGGCCCACTGATCACTTTTGTAATGCGTTTGATGAAATAGAGGACGCCCGACTTATCAATTTGCAGGGCAAAACTAATATTGCAGAGAGTATCCTTTTAGCTAAGAACGCCAAATGGTGCATGGGAAATGATACTGGAGTGCCCCACATTGCAGAAAGCACGGGAACGCCAGCTGCCTTTATTTTGGGACCCACTGGGGAAGAGTTTGGTTTCTATCCCCACCTCAAGCGCTCCCAAGTCGTTTGTCAAAAATTGTGGTGTCGCCCTTGCACAACGAATGGAAAAGGAAATTGTATCAGAAAAGAGCGTTTTTGCTTGAACAACATTACTGTCGCTGATGTGCTCGAGTCAGTCGATAAGATGGACCGATTAATCGAAGAGGAAAATATATGAGCGGTTTGGCATGGATTTTTACAAAACTGGTTTGGCCTTTCTTGTGGCCTTTATTTCTTCTTGTTTCGCGTTTTTCTCCTAAACTAAAGAAGCGTTGGGCCTTCGAAAAAGAGTTTACATATATACCATTTACTTCGCCTGCCACAATGGCTTTTGAAGTTTCTAGTGAAGGGGAGTTAGAGCAAGTTCTTCCTCTCATTTTCGATTTATTGGAGCGCAAAGAAAAAGTTGAAATATTTTATTGCTCGGAGAGTGTGGATAAAAGGTGTTTACGTCTAGAACAAGAGTATCAAGGACAGCTTAAAGTTTTTCGGCTTGCTCTGCTTTCATATTTGGCATGGGGAAGCCAGCGCCTAGAGCGACTTATGACTGCTCCCAAACTCGTTTTTTGCCGCTATGATTTTTTTCCTCATTTACTGTGTTTACCTGGGAAATCCAAGATTTTAGTATCGGCAAGTATTAAGGGTAAAAAAAATGCAAACTCTTTTTGGTGGAAAAGCCTCTACTCTGGCTTTGATGTGATTGTTGCGGCCAGTTCTCAAGACTTAAATTTTTTCAAGCGATCTTTTCCTGATAAAAAAAATAATTTGGCACTTTGTGATTATAGAATTGTGCAAATTGAAAAACGACTCGAGCAAAGAGATCAAAAGCTTAAACAGGTTTCTATCTTGCAGTCTTTTTTGGAATACCTCTCTCCCTTTAGCGATAAACCCAAAATAATATTGGGTAGCTTTTGGCCCAATGAGGCTCAACTATTACAAAATTCAGAATTTAAGAAGGCCATTGCTAGTAAAGATGTTCTGCTTGTGATTATTCCTCATGATTTACGGCAAGAGAATATTGACCAAGTTAAGTCTTTAATCCCTGAAACTGTCGTATTAACTTCAGACTCAAAGGGAGATGAGCTGCCCCACAAAAAAGGAGCACCAATTCTAATTTCCCTTAAAGGTGTTCTTTGCGAGCTTTACTCCTACATGGATTTTGCTTTTGTGGGAGGTGGACATGGACGCTCTATCCACTCCGTACTAGAACCTTTTGTCGGCGGATGTTCTGTTTTTTGTGGTCCACGCACTTTTCGTTCTACTGAGTTTGATTATGTGATTGGGGAAAGCGTTGAGCGAATTTCCGTTGTTGATGAACTATCTTCTTTTTATGAGATTTTTTCTCATAAAAAGAATTATCGTAATATCAGAGATACCAACTCCCTGAGTGAGATGCGAAATTCGAGAGTCAAGGCGTTCTTTGATTTAGTAGAAGGAGTCAACCATGATTGATAAGCATTATGACGATGTCATCATTGGTTCGGGTTATCTTTCGTCGCTGCTTGGCCTCGTATGGAGTAAACAGGGAAGGAAGGTTTTAGTATTAGAAGATGAGCGTATTACTGATTACTCTTTTTCCAATTGCTTACTTTCTAATCTTGAAGTTTTTTGGATCCGTCAGAGTTTAGGCGATCTTATATCTTTGGATACTTTTTTGAGTCCTGTTCGTTATGAATTGAAACTAGAGCATGGTAGAGTCCTCCTGGGTGGCGATTTTAAAGAAAATTTGCGAGAGTTTGCGCGAAAATCCTATTTGTTTGATAAAAATGCATGGCTATTATTAGGAGAACTTTTTAATCGCGATGATCTTATAGGGGAAATGTCGTCCGAAATTAACGACATCAAGAATCGAGATGATGTTCGTCGTTTTTTTAAGAAGAGTGATATATTTCAGAAGTTTTTCAGTCAGTACAAAGATTTGCGTAATGATAAAACATTTGATGAAATTTCTCGGGCAATTTACCCCCTACTTGGCATAAAAATACAAAATTTTCTGAATGAAAAATCGCTGCAATATTTTCTCTATCGCTTATTGTCTCCGGCTTACCTATTAGACGCAAAGTCTTTTCACGAAGCGATGAAGGGGGTTTTACATCAAGAGAGAATCGGCCACAAGGAATCGAGAATCAAAGAAATCGAAATCTATAAGGGCAAAATTGAAAATATTGTGCTGGATTCTTTTGAAGGCGTTATTACGCCTAAGAAGTTGTGGATCAATGGTGGAATATCAGCAGACT
Organism: Bacteriovoracaceae bacterium; assembly: GCA_003245675.1. Taxonomy (GTDB): domain Bacteria; phylum Bdellovibrionota; class Bacteriovoracia; order Bacteriovoracales; family Bacteriovoracaceae; genus SZUA-425. The sequence goes on from QKCN01000072.1 coordinate 13,403, forward strand.
TTCCTCTGCAGTTTAAAAACAAAAGAGAGTGGTTTACGATGTTTTCTGTTGCAGGGGATAAACTGCCCAACTTAGAAGTGAACTGTTCTTCAAAATGGCAAGGCATGTCGCTTAAAGTGGATGGACACATAAAGAATATTCCTCACCTTCTCTTAGAGCTTGAAAAGGGGGAAATTATCAGTTGGAATGGCTTTTATAGAAATGCTGCAGGAACAAAATTGAACTTTTGGCAATCTAAGATAGAAACACTAATTCAAGAAAACTGGCCCAAAGCGAACAATTTAATATATCGGGAGAAAAGAGTTTTTCTTCCAGTCTTTAGTGGTATCAAAGGGGCACGCCAGCTTGTTTTACAGGAGGATGCTCTTATTAATCGATCTGTATCCAATATTTGTTTCTTGGGGCAAGCAGAGGACAATTCCTTTGGTCTACGAGGAATAATGGACCAATATTAGGGGATTTTTCCTACTTGGCTTATTTCCAATTTTTGGGAAAATATTCTTATGAAGAAGTTTTTATCTCGTTTAAAAAATAGAGGACAAACCGCTGTTGAGTACTTGTTACTAATGCTGGTTGCTGTTGCTTTGATTTTTGGAATGGGAAAAAGCATTATGAAGTTTTTTGTTGATGACCCCAATAGCTTTGTAAATCGGTTTACAAAGCTAGAAACATATGGGGTCACAATGGATTATAAGCTGTTTTCTGTTAAACGTTAGTGAAGAACTTTGTGAACATAAAGACGATAACTTTTGTCTTTATTCCGACGGATTGAAAAATTTCCTGCATCTTTTTGCTCAATCAGAAAATTGTAAAAATCAGGGGTTGTATCAGAAACTTCTAGTACGCTTTTGCCTTCATGCTCTCCGAAGTCGATAACAACTTTAGACTCGTCGATAATACCTGTTACAGGGCTTGTTTCTGCTGCAGCCATGATTCCCTCCTTAGAATTCATGTGTGAAGCTTTGTAAAATTTGGGGGACAAAGCTTTTCTTTATTTAATTGTGGGCCAATGGAAATGATTTGAAAAGTTTTTTTTATTGAAAGAGTTCTTTAAAAAACAAAATAAGCAAGCGATATTCTCGGGAATAACTGTTTTGTAAAATACCTTGTCCGAACTGCAATGCTTCATACAATGATAATTTTTTTCGATAAGGTCGATCTGAGGTCATTGCGGTGATAATGTCTGTCAGCGTGATGAATACAGTTTCTAATCCATAGAGAGCAAGCTCATGGGGCGACTGCATTTGCTGATGAGAAAGCTTGTGATGATTTTTTATAACGAGGAGACCATCATTGGAAATAGGAAGACGCTGTTTTAAAATATTAACTGATTCTTCTGGATGTCTATCAAATAAGATCTTATCGCGAGTTCCCAATTGAGGAAGATTATATTTATCCTCAGACAAAAAGCTCATTCCAATATCTTTAAAATAGCTGAGCGTAAAATATTTTTCGAGATCTCTTTCTGAAAATGCACCTGTCTTCTTGAGAAAGCCGAGGAGTAGAAGAGAAGAGAGCGTTGGTTGGGCAATTGTATAATGAAAATTCTGTTTACTGTAGTTGTTATATATTCCGCGCAAGACCGCCATATCATCGAGCAAAAAACTGGCAAAATTTTTAAGAACTTGAAACTGCTCCATAAGAAGAGCGTCTTGTAGAGGGTCATCATACAATTTAGACAAGGCCATAGAGAGCAGATTTAGCTGCTGGCAACCTTTTTTAAGAGGATCACCCATGGAGAGAGAACGATTAAGTCGAATGAGTTTATTGCGCCATTGCAGTGCAATCTTATCTTTATCCTTATGGGGGACAAAGACAACTCCGTGCTTATGGGCAAGTAGTGTTTTTAGGCGCTCAATATTGATCATTTCTCCTTCATCAAATTCTTTTTGAAAAATTCCATTTTCAAAAATATATATTGGACAAGGTGCGTGATCTAAGTAGAGAACCTCTCGCATCGAAAGACGAGTCAAACTCAAACTAAGGGTGTTTTGCTGCCATAACTCTATGAAACTCATTGAATTATCATAGCATAGTCCAGAATCTTTGGTAGTAAAAATAATCTGACAAAACCACTAAAGTATTTTGTTTGTTATCCGGTAAGGAGTTGGGGATTATTATTTTCAAAGAATAGGTGAATTGATGAATTTTCATATGTTTTATCCTGGTATTATCTGTTTGCTGATTAGTTTCTTTGCATATC
>QKCN01000009.1 GCA_003245675.1 Bacteriovoracaceae bacterium
TAGGACAGAGGAAAAGACTTCTTAATTTCTTGTTCAAGGTGCTCAAAATGATTGGTAAAGGATAACTTTTCATCCCCCATAACCATTTGTGAATAAGTTTGTTCCTGTAAATTTAAATCGTCATAAGGAATACGCAGTTGCTTTAGGAGTTTTATAAGCGGCGCTTTTTTGCTTCCTTTGGGAACAAAATTGGTGAGCGCATGAAGCCCCACATCAATAATTCGCTTGCCGCGAGGATAATAGGAGTTAAGTCCCCCCAAAAGAGTATGTTTTTCTAAGAGCAAAACATTTTTATTGAACATGCTTAAGCGTATGGCCGCGGCCATTCCACTCATTCCTGCTCCAATAATAATTGCATCATAGTTCATCGTTTTGGTCCCTTACACGACGAAGGGGCCCTAAACTGGCCCCTTGGTTTTCGTCATATAATTTTCTTATCTGAAATTAAAGCTTAGGTCCCAAGTATTCTGCACAGCTGTTCAATGTCGCTAAGTGAGAATAGTCTTGAGCAGGAACTTCAACTTGATATTGCTTTCTAAGTTCCATAACAATATCGAGAAAATCCATAGAATCAAGATCAAGCTGTTCTCTTAAAGGTACAGCTGGATCAATATTAGAATAGTCCTCGTCAGGAGCAATATCTTTGATAATTTCAATTACCACATTTTTTACTTCATCTGCAGTCACTAGGTGCCTCCTAAAGTTACGATTAGTCCTCGTATTTTTTTACAATTACACTTGAATTAATACCCAACATTCCAAAGGAATTATTAAGGATGTAGTTCACTTTGTCCAATTTTTTAGGTTCTTTCACAACCAAATTTTTCATCTCGCACTCAGGATCGAGATTATCAATATTCATACAAGGGTGAACCAAACCATCTTCAAAAGCCAGTAGATTACCTGCAAGTTCTAGTGCCCCTGCAGCGCCCATCGTGTGTCCAATGGCCCCCTTACTCGTATTAATGTAAGAAGAATCACTATTGGAAAAAACTTCGATAACCGCTTTTGTTTCAACAATATCTCCTGATGGAGTACCTGTAGCATGCATATTGATGATATCAATATCAGAAGCATTGATACCTGCCTTATGTAAGGCCATATTCATACATTGAATTTGTCTCTCAGTATTAGGTAAAACAAAGTCAGTTGCATCAGTATTAGTCGCATAACCTACAACTTCAGCATAAATTTTAGCACCACGAGCTTTGGCATCAGAAAGGCGTTCAACAGTATAAAGACAGCCTCCTTCTGAAACAACAATACCATTTCTATCTCTATCAAGTGGTTTACTTGCTTTAGCAGGATCAGCATGTGTCCCTAGAGCTCCTTGAGCTTTAAAGGCAGCAAAGATTCCAAAAGTCTTAACGGACTCAGAAAGGCCACCAGCAATAGCAAAATCAACTTCCCCTAAGCGAAGCATTTGCACTGCTTGGATAAGCCCCATATTCCCACCGGCACAAGCTGAACCGATGGTATAATGAGGACCTGTAATATTAAGGCTCAAATTAACTTCTCCGGCAGGAGAATTAGAAACGGTTCTAGGGTTATGATGATGTGACCAAAGCTTTACATCACAATTATTTTGAGTGAGCAAAAGATGAACTTCTTCTTCCGTCTCAACATTACCGTGTTCTGTAATACCAACATAAACGCCGACGCGTGACTTATCGACATTATCCCAATTGATTCCACAATCATTTACTGCTTCATGAGCACAATAAATTGCGGTTGCTCCTGCACGAGTACCGCGACGACGAGCTTTGCGGTCTTGATATTTGCGCTCATCAAAAGTACAAACACCTGCTGCAACTTGGCCCATATAACGCATGTCAATATGAGTAATTCCTGATTTCTTTTCTAGAAGAGCTTGACGAAATTCTTTGATATTATTTCCATTTGGGGCAGTAAGCCCAACTCCAGTGATGACAATTCTTTCATTTAGGTAATTCATTAGAAAGCCTCCCAAAAAAGTACTGAGTTTAGGGGCTTTTTAACCATTTTTATGGCTTCTGACAACAGAGTTTTACTTAAAGTTGAATGTTAAGGGAAATTTATTTGAAAAGATGTAGGATTTTGGGGTAGCCTCTTTCCGTCCGTGGAAATCAATCATCCGTGATCTTCCTCCACCCCAAAATCTCAGCAAACAGGACCCTTTTTTCGTTTTGGCCTTTAATTCTAAAGAAAGGGTTTCTGTCTCTACAGATTAATTGTCAAAAATATGGCGAATTATGGCAACTAAAAACACTCTTACAAAAACTTAAAGGTCCGAAGAGTCGATTTTTTGACACTTTCACCGTCATAATTCCCGACTTGGCGGATCGGAATAACCCACTAAGTCACTATTTTTGCGTGCCTCACTACCTTTTTTCCCTTCTCATATTCTTTGTTCAAGCTTTCACTAAAAATTTCCGAATTCATTCGCTGTCATGGGACCAGTTCCAAAAACAAATAATTTTTCTCTAAAAAAGGAGATTTAACATGGAAAAAGAAAATATTATTGTGCAATCAAAGGTAAAAAAACTCATTAAAGACAAAAAAGGCTTTAGCACCTCTGCAAATTTTGTCACAGCTTTGAGTGAGCTACTCTATTCTCAAATTGATGCAGCAATGGAGCACGCAAAACAAAATGGAAGAAAAACAGTGATGGGTAGAGATTTTAATTTCTATGTTGATGAGCCCAGTATTACTGAAGTTCTCGTGGTTTCTTCAAAAATAAAACGCTACATTAAAGAGAGCTCGGGACTCGCAACTTCTGCACAGGTCATGGATCAATTGACTTTTCAAGTTGCCAATCACTGTGAAAAAGCTATAGAAAAAGCAGAAGCTGCCAAAAGAAAAACAGTCATGGACAGGGATCTGGCCACTGATCTTTCCGAACAGCTTTAAAAATTTGCAAAATTCAAGATCGATTTTTTAAGGAGTCTAGTAAATGAGTACCAATGTGGTTAGAGAGGGCGTCGTCTTTGCCGCTCAGAAGACAAATATTAACCTCAATCAAGTTATTGCAGTCCTAGGACTCATCATAGAAGAACAATGTACTGTTCCTTTTATCTCTCGTTATCGTAAAGAAAGAACAGGTGGATTGGACGAAGTTCAAATCCGCGAAGTACACGAAGCCTATGAAGAGCACCTCGAGATTGAGAAGCGTCGTGCTTACATCTTAGATACCATCAAGAAAATGGAAAAGATGACTCCCGAACTCGAAAAGAAAATTCTAGCGGCCAATAACCTCAATACATTGGAAGATATTTACGCTCCTTATAAATCGAAGAAAAAAACAAAAGCACAACTGGCTATCGAAGCTGGACTCAAGCCTTTGGCAGACCTACTCTTAGTTTCGCCTTTAAAATTAGGTGAAATTGAAAAACAACATGGAACAGAGTTTGCTGGCAAGCACGAAAAATTTCCAGGGTTCAAAGAATGTCTTATGGGAGCAACTGATATTTTGGTTGAAATGTTTGCTCACGATACAGACATCAAAGAACTCATCAGAAAAGACTATTGGGATAATGGAAAATTTATTTCCTCTAAAAAAGAAGATGCCGAAAAAGAAAAAGACTATCTTAAATTCAAAGATTTTTTTGAATTTGAAGAACCTTTAAAAGCATTAACCAATCCTAAAAATAGTCATCGCTATTTGGCCATGCGTCGCGGAATGACTCTCAAAATTCTCAAACTCGATATTTCAAGTTCCCCTGACTACGCCATGAGCCTCATGCGCGATAAGTACTTTCCAAATGAAGCCACGTTAGGCTGTGCTGATATTGTGAAAAAATGTGCACAAAAAGCTTACGATTACGCCATTCATAGTTCTTTAGATTTAGAACTCAAAACAGAACTCAAAAAGCTGGCCGATGAAGCGGCAATCAAAGTGTTTGGCGCCAATCTAAAAAACCTTCTATTACAGCCATATTTGGGTTCTAAAGCCGTTATGGCCATCGACCCTGGTATTCGTACAGGTTGTAAAGTGGTGCTCATCAATGCGACGGGAAAATTTATTGGTGACTTCATCATCTACCCTTTTGAACCTCGCAATGATGTCGTCGGTTCAGCAACGCTACTCAATAAAGCAATTGAACTCCACAATATTGAATATGTAGCGATTGGCAATGGAACTGCGGGGCGCGAAAGTCTAGAGTTTGTCGAAAGACATGTCACTCTCGTCAAAGAAGGCAAAGTAAAAGCGACAATCATCAGTGAAGCTGGGGCATCTGTTTACTCTGCCTCTGATATTGCACGCGAAGAATTCCCCGACAAAGATGTAACGGTCCGCGGAGCAGTCTCCATTGGACGCCGTTTCCAAGACCCACTTGCCGAACTTGTAAAAATTGATCCAAAATCTATTGGGGTGGGACAATACCAACACGACGTCAATCAGATCAAACTAAAAAAATCACTTGAAGGCGTTGTCGAAAACTGCGTGAACTACGTGGGCGTTGATATCAACACCGCGTCGGCGCCTTTGCTTGCCTACATTTCTGGAATTGGTGCGGGCCTTGCTAAAAATATCGTCAAATACCGCGATGAACACCGCGGCTTTAAATCTCGTCGCGATATTATGGAAGTGCCTCGTTTCTCTCAAAAGATATTCGAGCAATCGGCAGGTTTCTTGCGCATTTACAATGGTCCCAATCCTTTGGATTCAACCTTTATTCACCCAGAACGCTATCCCGTATTAGTTGAATGGGTAAAAAAACACAATAAAGGCGTCAAAGACTTGGTAATAGACAAAGACCTTATCGATGCCTTAGCTCGTGACACAGAATTTAAAAAAGAAGTGGGAGACATGACTCATGAGGATATTGTTAAATCCTTACGCGCCCCTTCTCAAGACCCTCGTACCGAATTCAAATCCGTCGAATTCCACAAAGACCTAAAAGACCTCAATGATGTCAAGCCTGGTTCTTGGTACACAGGTGTCGTCAATAACATCACTAACTTTGGAGCATTTGTTGATATTGGCATCAAAGAATCTGGTCTTATCCACGTATCTGAAATGTCTGATCAGTTCGTAGAAGATGCATTAGATGTTTTAAAAGTCGGTCAAGAAGTCAAAGTAAAAGTGCTCGATATCGACACTGAAAGAAGAAGAATCTCTCTTTCCATGAAATCAGATTCAGATGTTAACTATGATTCAAAAAAACAAGGTACTGCACGTCCTGCCCCTGCAAGAGGCAATGGACAAAACAAAGGAGCAGGAAAACCTTTCACCCCTCCACGTGAACAAAAAATTAGCAATAATGCATTTGCCGCGTTGAAGGGCCTTAAGCTTGGAAAATAATTTCTCAATACTTTCTAGGAGCAGGTTCCTCATCATGGGACTTGCTCTTTTATTTTCAGCAACAAGTTCTCATGGGGCCAACACCGTTAACTCCGATGATGATTACTTCTACCAAGTCGACCAACAAACCGAATATATTTTTACGAAAGAGCATCAAGTAGAAGCCCAAAAAACGGCAAATTTTTGGCAAGCTATGCAAAAGATTTATGCGCAAGAGTTTGCTTGGAACTTGGATGAAAAAACATCACTCATCCTAGCATCAAAGAAAAATCAAATAGCCAATGCCTGGGCAACAATTTATCCCAACAATATAAGCCTGTTCTATCCCGGCGGCCCCTATGAACTGGAAGACTTTGCCAGTTCATCTTGGTACCAAATGTTAGTCACTCATGAAGGATCGCATCTTTATCAATTGAATACCAAAACTGGACCGTCGACTTTCACTAAGAACGTTTTTGGCAATTACCCTTTTCCCATGTTCCCCCTTTTTTGGTTCACTATTCCCAATATCGCAGTCCCCACTTGGCTATTAGAGGGAAATTCCGTCTGGAATGAATCGCGCTTCGGCATAGGAGGACGTCTATTTAGCGGTGAATACTGGGCCAAGGTCTGCTCTTTAGCACAGGCCAATCGCTTGCGCGAAAAATATCTTACCAACGATCACTTGTTCTATCCCTATGGAGAAGAAAAATATATTGCAGGTGGTTTTTTCTTCTTATTTTTAAATGAAAGCTATGGAACAGAAAAGCTCAATTCATTCTTCTTGCAGCACTCCTCTCACTTTATAAACCCAATGCGAACAAACTTAGCCTTTCAGGAACATTTTGGTTCGAACTACTCCGATCTCATTGTACGTTTTGAATCTAGCATGAAGACCAAATGCCAAAATTTTCAAGCGCTAAAAGCTCAAGCGCTACTCAACGGACCATTCATGAGTCGCCTCAGTGCTGACCATGATGAAATCTTTTTCCTTACCGGAGATGGAAAATCCCCCAATCGTCTAGTTCGCTACAACAAACAACAGCAGCAGCTTCAAGTAGAAGAACGTGACCTTCCCTGGGGGCAAATTTTCAAATTAAAAGGCAACTACCTCAGCGCCAGCGCCCGCTACCAAGATCGCGCGACCAAAATCCAAAACAGTCTCTGGTTTGATGATAGCAATCGAGAAGAAAACTTTGATGGCAAGGTCGTTCAAGATATCCAAGACAATAGTTATTTGTATTTTGATGAACAAAAAAGTCAGGATCTACCGGCCTTGATCCAAGACAATAAACTCCTTGCCTTCCCTCACTCAAAAGCAATTTTATCGAACGATAAAATTGCACTCTACTTTCTCCAAAAGGGAGCAGAACGTATTTTATACGAGGGAGACAAAAAACTTTTTAGCTTTCAAGGATATTATGGGAAAGTTCTTGATCAAGGGCCAACGGGAGATATCCTTTTCCTTGCCGCAACTCCGCAAGGCTCTGGCGTTTATATTTTTGCAAAAGGCAAAATTCAACAAGTGCTCACTTATGACAATATCCTTGATGCGAAATTCATCAATGAACAAGAGCTTTTAGTTGTTGCAGTCTCTTCGGAAGGACTATCACTACATAAGCAACGCTTAAGCCCAAGATCTCAGCTGCCTGCACTTTTAAACTCACATATTGAGACTCAAAAGATCACGTTGACACCTCCTGCAGAGTTGTCAACGAATCCTGCGCCTTACAATGCCATAAGGAACATGCGTTTTAATTTCTGGAGTCTCTACTTTTACTGGGGGGAATATACAAGTGCACAAGGAGATATCAGCTTTTCGGATCCACTCGCTCAAAATCAGCTTGGCGGTAACTATGCCGTAAATGCCCCTCAGGAGCAAGAAAGAGAATACTCGCTTTACTATATTAACAGCAAGCACCCTACAAACTGGGGTTTCGGGGCCAAACGCAATGAATCGCCGGAAGATATTATTGAACACAAATACTATCTCTACAGCAATCTTCTGCTCTGGCAAAAAGGCAATCAAAGTTTTAGGGCCAGCGTCGTCCCTGCTTATGAAAAGAATGATTACTACGAAAAGACTAGTGGAGTTCTCCGCTTACAATACCAAACACAAAGAAATTACAAGCTAAGCTTTGCACCGTACCGGCTGGGCCAATTTAGCCTTGAAGGAAAAATCGACAACCACGATTACTATAGCTATAAGTTCCATCCCAGCTTTATCTTTGACCTCTCATCCGAGCATTTTATACAGTTGGAGGGAGAATATTTTTACAGCCATGGCCACCAAATTGATATAGGAGAAAGCCTTTCCCCCATGGTTAGCGACTATCTCATACGCCCTCTGCGCCTCTATGCTGATAACTACTACAGTGGGGGCTATGGAAAATTTAAATACTTTCCTGTGATCAACTGGAGTCATTATTTTACTTGGTTCCCTTTCAGTCTCCGCCGCTTTTCCCCGAGCATCCATGCGACTTATTTTTTCTGGGATCGCCAAAAACGCGACAATCTAGTGGAATATGGTTTTGGGTTGATGGGAGAAGTTCTATTTGCTCACAAACTGCCCTTTTTCATTGAGCTTGAATTTGCACAGCAAGACCAGCGCGAAGAGAAAAAAGAAGTGCTCCTTAAACTCCGCCAGAACTTCTAAAGATCAAATTCTCTGTATTGTTTATTAATTTTCAGTGATGATCTTCGCAACACCTTGTTGCTTTTTGCTCGGACACACATTTGCAGTCTTCCCCACAAGCTCCACGCGTAATAGGCTTGCGCTTAAAAAAGAGCCCTACCATCATCAATAAAATTGAGACAAAAAATATTCCAAATATAATCAAAAAGACTCTCATTATTTTACCTCTTACCAAATGCCTGCTTAAACGCAGTTGATTCAATTTCCTCAAACCCTTTATCGGTGCGCAAGATAAGATAGGCTTTTAACGACTCTCGCTCCATTGTTTCTTGCGCCTTTTGCTCTCCCATAACGTTCAGGGCCGTGGCCCAAGCATCGGCCAGCATGCAATTATCTGCGACAATGGTAACAGAGGCAAGCTGGTGGGCAACCGATTCTCCCGTTAGCGGATTAATAGTATGTGAAAAACGACGACCTTTTGTTTCAAAAAAATTACGATAATCTCCAGAAGTCGCAATAGCCTCATCAGAAAGGGTCAGCACTCGCTGCAAACCTTGCCCCTCAGGAGAAGGTCTTTCAACAGCAATTTTCCATAAAGAACCGTCGTGCTTTTTACCTTTCAAAACAACTTCCCCACCAATATCCACGAGAAAATCCTTAAACCCCAACTGAACAATGGCATCTGCAACTTCATCTACCCCATAGCCTTTGGCAATCGAGGAAAGATCAATACGCATTCCTTCTTTCTTTTTGAGCCAAAAGCATTTGTTTCCCTCGTTTTTCTTTTCAAAATATTTTAGCCCGACCTTGCCCAAAGCATCCTTCACCTGCTCAGCAGTTGGAGGAGTTTTTCTCCGCCCATCTGGACCAAAACCCCAAAGATTGACTAAAGGTCCAACACTGACATCGTAAAGCCCCTGACTTTTTTGCTGAAGCCTCTGCGCAGTATCCATGACCTTATTTAAAGAACAGGGCAACTCAATCCACTGATTAGCAGGAGCAGCATTAAAACGGGCTAAATGAGAATCCTTAAGAAAGGTAGACATCTCTTGGTTTATGCGCAAAAGAACTTGCTCGACCTCTGCCTGCATAGAATTCTTTTTGTTTTCTTGATCTTCTTGAGTAGAAATTTTCACCTGATAATAAGTTCCCATGGTTTTGCCAAAGAACTCCAAGTAATAAAAGTCGGGGCGCGATACGCACCCCAATAAAATAAGAAATAAGAACACAGGATTAAAAAGCTGCACTAGCCACCAAAATCATCGAACATAATATTTTCGCGATCTACGCCCATATCATCGAGCATTTTTAAAACAGCATCATTCATCATTGGCGGACCGCAAAGATAATACTCAATATCCTCAGGAGCCTCGTGATTTTTGAGATACTCATCGCGAATCACTTGGTGAATAAAGCCAGTGTAACCTGTCCAATTATCTTCCGCCTGTGGCTCAGAGAGAGCAACATGCCAAGAAAAATTTGGATTATTTTTTTGAATTTCATCAAAGTCTTTTGTATAAAACATTTCGCGTTTACTACGGGCCCCATACCAGAAAGTAACCTTGCGGTCTGTTCCAATGCGCTTAAATTGATCAAAAATATGACTACGCATTGGGGCCATGCCTGCACCGCCTCCGATAAACATCATTTCATTTTTTGTTTCTCTCGCGAAAAACTCTCCATAAGGACCAGAGATCATCACTTCATCGCCAGGTTTGAGGTTAAAGATATAAGAACTCATTTTCCCTGGAGCCACATTAGGCATACGAGGTGGTGGAGAAGCAATTCTCACATTGAGCATAATAAGCCCTCTTTCCTCTGGATAATTGGCCATAGAATAAGCTCGCGTAACAGTCTCTTTCACTACTGACTTATATTGCCACAAATTAAAACGATCCCAATCCTCTCTGTATTTTTCCGCCACTTCAAAATCTTGATAAGAAACTTCGTGCGCCGGTGCTTCAATCTGAATGTAACCTCCAGCTCTAAAAGGAACAGCTTCCCCAGTAGGGAGTTCTAAGACAAGTTCCTTAATAAAAGTGGCAACATTATTATTAGAACGGACCTTGCAGCGCCATTGCTTAACGCCAAAAACTTCTTCCGGAACTTCAATTTCCATATCTCGTTTGACCGTGACTTGGCAGGAAAGACGTGCATTATGTTTTTGCTCGCGACGAGAGATCACGGATTTTTCAGTCGGAAGAATATCTCCTCCCCCTTTGGAAACCTGACATTTACACTGCCCACAAGTTCCCCCTCCACCACAAGCAGATGAAAGGAAAATTTCTTCACTGGCCAATGTTGTCAATAGCTTTCCACCAGCAGGGACTGTAATCTTTTTCTCACCATTAATACTGATCGTAATATCCCCTTCCTGCACCAGATATTTTTTGGCGATCATAATCACGGCAACCAACAAAAGGACTACCGCCGTAAACATTAAAACACCTAATAATATTTCAATCATATAATCCTCAACCTAAAGCTGAATGCCGGAAAAGCTCATAAAGACAATGGCCATCAATCCAACAACAATATACGTAATTCCCAAACCGCGCAGTCCTTTAGGGACATTGCTATAATTCATTTTTTCGCGAATACCGGCGAGAATCACAATGGCCAGGGCCCAGCCAAAACCACTACCAACACCATAAGCAACAGATTCTCCAAATGTATAATCTCGTTCTACCATAAAAAGAGAGCCACCCAAGATTGCACAATTTACAGTAATCAATGGCAGGAAGATACCAAGAGCATTATAGAGCGCGGGAACATACTTATCCAAAATCATCTCAAGAATCTGCACCATTGCGGCAATCACTCCGATGTAACTAATTAAGCCTAAAAATGAAAGATCAAGTTCTGGCGCTCCGGCCCAACTCCAGGCTCCTTCTTGCAAAACATAATGATAAATCAAATTATTGACTGGCACGGTAATCGCTTGCACGACAATAACCGCAATGCCAAGTCCCATGGCCGTCTCAACTTTTTTAGACAGGGCCAAGAAAGTACACATTCCCAAGAACATGGAAAGCGCTAAATTTTCCATGAAGATTGGTTTAACAATTAATCCTAAATAATGTTCAAACATAATTTACCCCGCCTCTAAGAGTTTTCTTCTTCTATTTGAGACTTATCGAAAGTACGAATAATCCAAACAATAAAACCAATAAGAAAAAATGCACTGGGGGCCAATAGCATCAACCCGTTGGGAGTATACCAGCCACCTTCCGAAGCAAGCTTAAAAACGGGATAGCCCATAATTGATCCTGCGCCTAAAAGCTCTCTTAAAAAGCTAACAACGATGAGAATGACACCATAACCAACGCCATTTCCTAATCCATCAAAAAAGCTCATCCAAACACCATTTTTCATGGCATAAGCTTCAGCTCGTCCCATCACAATACAGTTAGTAATAATGAGTCCCACATAAACGGATAGCTGTTTGCTGACATCAAACAGAAATGCCTTAAGAATCTGATCGGCAACAATAACCAAAGAAGCAATGATCGTCATTTGCACAATAATGCGAATTGCTGCAGGAATATGATGGCGAATTAAACTCACAGACATATTGGAAAGCGCAGTTACAAAAGTTACGGCGAGGGCCATAACCAAAGCGGTTTTCATTTGAGTGGTCACTGCCAAAGCAGAACAAATCCCCAAAATTTGTAGCGCAATAGGATTTTCCTTAAAAATTGGCTTAATCAAAACTGTTTTATCAAAACTCATAGAGCACTCCCTCTCATTTTCTGTATGAACTTGCCATAGCCATTTTGCCCCAACCAAAAGTTGACCAAATGCTCAACTCCATTACTGGTCAAAGTGGCACCTGAAAGACCATCAATCTGATGACTTGCATCTTGCGCTTGAGGATCAACGCGTCCCTTAATCACACGCACAATGGGATTGCCAAGCTCATCAAAAGGAAGCTTCCCCTCCCAAATCTTTTTCCAGCGCGGATTATCAACTTCCCCACCTAAACCAGGAGTTTCTCCGTGCTCATAAAAAGTAAGTGCCTCAATTTGTGAAAAAGTTTTATCCATGGCCAAAAAACCATACAGCGTAGACCAAAGACCTTTTCCGTGAATAGGTAAAATGTACTTTTGCAAAGTTCCATCTTCATCATTAACCAAATAGACTAATGATTTTTGCGCAATACTTTTTATACCCGCAATATCTTGCTGACTATTCAACATTAAATTTTGAGTTGGATCCTTTGCCATTTTGCGTAGATCAATTTTGGTGGGATCAACTGCCCCTTCCAATTCTCCGCTTTGCAAATCCAATTTTTGAGTTTTAATTCTTCTAAAGCCCGCTTCAACATTGTCTGTCGAAATTCCCGCCGCAATAAGAATGTTCTTTTTCATATCCAGTGCTTTATTGGCATTTTGCTTTTCACGCAAGAAAACGGCCGCTGAAGACACGAGGACAGAACAAACCACACACAGAAGTAAAGCGACTACAAATGTTTTTGAGAGTGTATCCTTTTTATGACTAGCCATGATTTGCCCTCGTTCTTAATGCTCTTCTTTTGATATTACGTCTGACTACATAGTGATCAATTAAAGGTGCGACAGCATTGCCAAATAAAATAGCCAGCATCATACCTTCAGGAAAGGCAGGATTGATAACACGAATTAAAATAACCATTGCACCGATGATTAAACCATAAATAACTTGTCCAATGGGAGTAACGGCGGCACTGACCGGATCTGTGGCCATAAAAACGGTTCCAAAAGCAAATCCCCCTAAAACCAAATGCCAGTAAAAAGGCACTGCAAACATAAGGTTATTTTGACTTCCCACAAAGTTCAACACTCCAGAGAATATAAACATTCCCAAGAAAATGGACAGCATGATACGCCAAGACCCAATCCCAGAAATAATGAGAACTAGCGCTCCAAATAAAATGGCCAGTGTTGAAGTTTCTCCAATTGAACCAGGAATAAATCCGAAGAAAGCATCTAGCCAAGAACCACTCATCGCGCTGATTCCTTTTTCAGCAAGATCAGCTAAAGGAGTTGCCTTTGTCATTCCATCAATCCCCAGCCATACAGCATTGCCTGAAATCTGAGCCGGATAAGCAAAAAACAAAAATGCCCTCCCCATCAAAGCAGGATTAAAGACATTGCGTCCCGATCCTCCGAAGACCTCTTTGCCTAAAACAACACCAAAACTAATTCCCAGTGCAACTTGCCATAGAGGGATACTCGCCGGAAGAATTAGCGGAAATAACATTCCCGTCACCAAAAAACCTTCGGCAATTTCATGTCTGCGAATAATGGCAAAGAGAACTTCCCAAAATCCCCCAGCGGCAAAAGTCACAATCCATATAGGAATAAAATAGATAGCCCCCAAAAGAACATTGCTCCACAAGGAGCTGGAGTCGTACGCCATACCGATCCATTGAAAGAAAAGATGATGCCAATCCCAAGCCACTCCCGCCTGCCCTGCAGTAAGCCCAGCAGCCTCAATAGATAAATTGGTCTGATAACCGGTGTTCCAAATACCAAAAAGGATGGCCGGAAACAAAGCGACGACAACTGTCATCATAAGACGTTTCATATCCAGAGCATCGCGCACATGGGAATCTTTCTTACTTACAGATCCTGGCGTAAATAGAAAGGTTTCTTTCGCCTCAAATAGAGGGAAAAACTTTTCAAACTTCCCTCCTTTTTCAAAGGAAGAGCGATGTTTATCAAAAAGATCTCGCAAAAACTTCATAATTAACCCTCTTTATAAATCAAATCCAATTTTTCTCTTAACGCTTGACCATGATTGAGCTTACTAGGGCAAGCAAAAGTGCAAAGTGCCAAATCTTCTTCATCAAGCTCTAAAGAACCAAGCTGAATCAAAAGATCAATATCCTCCCCATAGAGAGAGCGCAAAAGCATGGTTGGCTGAATGTCCAGCGGCATCACTTTTTCATAGGAGCCCACAGGAATGATACTTCTTTCAGAGCCATTCATATTAGAAGAAAAAGCAAATTTTTTGCGTGGACATAACTTAGACACAAAAGTATTTTTTAATGAAAACTTATTCAAGCCAGGCAACATCCAACCAATAAATTCTTTGTGATAATCTTCGACAATCAAAGAAAGTTGCTGATGGTAGCGTCCTAAAAAAGCTAAATCGCCTTGAGCCGTATAACCACTAAAAACAGATCCAGAAATGGGACGACAAACGGCCTTAGCTTTTAGCTCTCCATCTTGTAATAACTCATCCACACTCGCTCCCAAAATAGTCTTAAGTAAACGAGGTTTTTGGGCCATTGGACCGGCGACCGAAATTGTGCGAAGAGGTGAAATAACATCTCCCAAAAAATACATCCCGATAGCAATCACATCTTGAATTCCAATGTGCCATACCGTTTTATGCTCACCTACCGGATCCAAAAAATGAATATGTGTTCCGGGAAGACCTGCCGGATGAGGTCCAGCAAAGACCTCTGTATGAACGGCATCCAAACCTTCCAAAGGAATATTTGTGTCTGGCGCTTTGCATACAAAAACTTTTCCCGCAGTCAGTTTTGTCAGAATCCAAGCACCCGCACGAACGAGATTATAGGATTCTGCAATAACGAGCCGCATATCAGGAGCAAGAGGGTTTGTGTCCATTGCATTGATAAATATAGAATGAGGCACGGAATGAATATCTGGAATGCGTGAAAAAGGACGAGTGCGCAAAGAAGTCCAAAGACCACTTTCCACCAATGAATTTCGAATCTCTTCCTCGCTTAAAGACTTTAATTGCTCCAAATCTCTCTTAATTTCAAAGCGCGCTAAGTCTTCTGGACCTTCCTCATTTTTTATAACGATAGACTGAAAAGCTCGCTTTTCTCCCCGGAAAATTCCTTCCACCTCTCCTGCGACGGGGGAAACAAATTTAACTCCAGGATTTTTTTTGTCAGTAAAGAGTAACTCTCCACGTTGCACTTTTTGTCCCTCTTTTACAACAAAAGTCGGACGCAATCCGACATAGTCTCGGCCGACGAGAGCAACTCGTTTGGGAATTTTCATTGCAAGGTCAATAGCTTGTACTGGCTCTCCCTCAATAGGAAGATTCAAGCCTTTTTTGATTTTAATCATTTGCTTTCCTTAAAATAAAATTTTTCAGCTTAATATAAGTCACAAAATAACCTATTTTCAAAACAAGATCAAGTCTACTTCTTCTCCTCTTCAAAAAGAAGGGTCTCTTCGTGTAAAATCAACCTGTTATCGACAGCACTCTCCT
>QKCN01000061.1 GCA_003245675.1 Bacteriovoracaceae bacterium
TACACCATCCCCCAATGACAATTCCACAGCACGAATCATACGAACCATCTCTTTTAACTCTTGGGGTTCAAGAGATGCCTTGTGATCAGGTCCCTCTAAATTCTTATCAAGTGTAAAATGCTTTTCAATCACAGTTGCCCCTAAGGCAACTGCGGCGGTAGGAATTTCTAGGCCCTGAGTATGATCAGAATAACCAATAGGAAGATCGAAGTCTTCGCCCATGCTCAACATAGCAAATAAATTTACATCTTCAAGCGGACAGGGATATTCAGTAGTACAGTGAAGCAAGGTTAAATTATCTTTATGCAAACCAGCAGCATAAAGAGCAGCGACTGTTTCTTCCACCTCTTCTAATGTCGCCATACCTGTAGATAAAATTGTCTCTTTATTAAAAGAAGCAATCTTTCTCAAATAAGGAAGGTTTGTTATCTCTCCTGATGGGATCTTAAATATATCAATGCCAAGCTCAACTAAAAAATTAATACTCTCATGATCAAAAGGAGTAGATAAAAATCGAATATTTCTTTTCTTACAATGAACAATTAATTCTCGATGGTCTGAGTCAGACAACTCTAACTTTTTGAGCATCTCCAACTGAGACTCACTATTGCCTGTATTTTTTGTCTGATATTCCGCTTTTGGTGCAGAAGCCCCCACCAATTTATCGGCCCTAAATGTTTGAAACTTTACAATGTCGACACCAGCATCAGCTGCAGCATCGACAAGTTTTTTGGCAAGCTCCAAGCTTCCATTGTGATTAACTCCCGCCTCAGCAATGACTAAAACCTGACTCATAGCTTACCCCCGAAAGGAACAACGCTATCATCGGCAACACTAATTCCCTGCTTAAGAACCGTATTACTTCCTACAAAACAGCGATTTCCAACAACTGATCCGCCATTAATCACTGCAGCTGTTGAAACATGACAGTGATCTCCAACGATCACATCATGCTCATACAAACTTTTCGTATTTAAAATACAATTCACACCAATTCTCGCATTCGCATTAACCAAAACATCGTGCATAACAATAGTCCCTTCTCCGATCTTGGCATAAGAAGAAACATAAGCACGAGGAGAAACAATCACGGGAAGTTGAGCCCCTAGATTTTTTAATTGTTCAAAGATTTTAATACGAATCTCTGCACTTTTTATTTGCCCAACGCAAATAAGAGCATTTTTGTACTTCGTAATCAAGGATGGCAAATCCTTGTCTCCTCCAATTACCTCATAATCCAAAACTTTAGAGCCTTGCTCTTTGTAAGAATCTACAATTCCTGCAATCTCAAAACGATTCTCAGTTTCAATAACATCAATACAAGAATGACAGTGACCTCCGCCACCAATCAGTATTATCTTCTCTTTCATAGCCTCACACTACTTGGAATATTCACAACTCTATCTTCATAAAACTCTGCATTTGTTAAATTGGTCTTCTGACAATTTTCAAAAGCAGGCAACTTATTCATTAAAATCCAAATGGGACGTGTCATTACACCGTTATCATTTGACGTTTTCAAAAAGGCATCACGCTCTTTGCGATCTTTTAACAGCACAGCATTAAGCCAATAATTAGAAGAACTGTCCTTATCTTCTTTAACAAATTGAATTGGTTTTCCTTCGAAAAATCTTTCATATTCATTGGCCAAATTTCTTTTACTCTCAACAAACTTTGGAAGTTGCTCTATCTGCGCACAAGCTAAAGCTGCATTAAGATTTGGCAAACGATAATTATAGCCAATCTGATCATGAAAAAATTCATAAGGGTGAGGACGTTTGGCCGTCGTCGTTAAATGCTTCGCTTTTTTTGCCAACTGCTCATCTTGAATAAGAAGCATTCCACCTCCTCCACAAGTTGCAATTTTATTCCCATTAAAACTCAAAATTCCAATAGGCGCGATTGTTCCAGTGTGTTTGCCTTTATAAAAAGATCCTAAAGACTCTGCAGCATCCTCAATAACGAGAATATTATATTCTCGGCAGACCTCTATGATCTCATCCAGTTTTACCGGATGGCCAAAAACATGCATCGGAACACAAGCTTTAATTTTTCGGCCAGTTGTTTTATTAACGCATACGCCATTTTTAATTTCTGTATTTTCTTTTAAAAATTTCTTTAAGGCTTCTGGGCAGAGTCCCATATTATCCTTAGCAGAATCAACAAAGATAGGAGAGGCACCAGCATAGGCAATTGCATTGGCGGTAGCAACAAAAGTCAAAGCTTGTGTTAAAACCTCATCGTCCCGTTCAACTCCAGCCAAAATCAAGGCCATATGAAGAGCAGCTGTTCCATTCATCGCAGCTACTGCGTACTTTGAACCAGTGTATTCACAAATCATCTCTTCAAGTTTTGTGACATAAGCACCGACAGATGAGACAAATGTCGAATCAATGCAATCAGTGACATACTTTTTTTCATTTCCAGCAAAACAAGGCTCATGAAGAGGAATAAAACTCTTATTAGGAAAAAGTGACTTTATAAATGAAACAACTTCATCAAACATTGTAAATTCCAGCCTTATATTTTTTTAGATTTTCAGAATTAGTAAACCATTCAATCGTCTTAGTAAGACCTTCTTTAATTGTATATTGAGGCTCAAAGCCAGTCAGAGTTTTAATTAAAGTGTTATCACACCAAAGACGATGAACTTCAGAGTTTTTAGGACGAATACGTTGCTCATCTAAAACAAACTCCACATCACTTTGCATAATTTCTTTGATTAGATTTAATGTATCACCAACAGAAATTTCATAGTTAGAACCAATATTAACCGTTTTCCCAATCGTCTCATCAGATGTTGCTAAAGCTAAAAATCCACGACAAGTATCTTCGACATAGTTAAAATCGCGCGTAGGAGAGACATCACCAAGTTTAATCTGCTTCATGCCGGAAGCGATCTGAGTAATGATCGTAGGAATTACAGCTCTTGCTGATTGTCTAGGTCCATAAGTATTAAAAGGGCGAGCAATGGTCAGCGGAAATTCAAAAGAATTAAAAAAGCTCATCGCCATAGCATCTGCCGCGATCTTAGATGCACTATAGGGAGACTGTGGTTGCATGGGGTGCTTTTCATCGATGGGAACATAAAGCGCAGTCCCATAGGTTTCCGAAGTCGAAGTATGAATAAAACGCTTCACGCCATTTTCCATAGCCGCTTTACACATATTCACTGTCCCATTGATGTTGGTATCAACATAACTTCCTGGAGCAACATAGGAATAAGGTATCGCAATTAGAGCTGCAAGATGAAAAACAATATCAATATCTCTGGTTATCTCTTTACAGAAAAAAGGATCTCTTACATCACCCGTTACGACTTCAATTTTATCTAAACATGAAACTGTTTCTAACCATCCCCAATCATTAAATGAATTATATAAGGCAAGTGCACGAACACTATACCCTTCTGCAACAAGCTTTTCTGTTAAATGTGAACCAATAAAACCATCAGCACCTGTTATCAAAACCTTTTTCATAAAAATGACCTTTTCTTTATTTTATAATAGTTCCATAATTTCAATATATTGGCCATATTAGCTTTATCAAACTAAATCGCAGAAGACTTAGAATTTCCCTTACTCGCCACACCAGTTTTCTTGGGAGTATAAATCTTATTTTTATATCCCATATAACGTCTCTCAGGGCAAAAACTCTTATTAATCACACTCTTTTCAGGCACGAATCCCTTAAAAGTAAGATTACAAAGATCAATAATAGTGTAAATGATGTCATCATTTTGATATGCACGTCCCAAATAGGTTGGCATATTATCTATGCGCTCTTTGAAATTATCTTTATATGCTTTGGAAAACCAAAGCATCATGGGAATTTCAAACATGGGATTTGATGGGTTTGAAATATTGCGCCCTTTTTTGTGACCGCTATCAAAAACCTCTTCTCCGTGATCAGGAAAATAGAGTGCGTAGGACAATTTATTTTGTGCTTTTAACTTATTGATAAGCTCAGAGACAATGTAATCAGAGTAACGAACGGCATTGTCATAATAGTTTATTTGATCTTTTTCCTTTTCCGTTTCTGCAAAAGGAGAAGGAATATCTAAATAGCCTTGATATTTTGC
>QKCN01000100.1 GCA_003245675.1 Bacteriovoracaceae bacterium
GACCGTTCTATATTGGATGAGTTAATGCCCAAGTGGGAAAGTCGAGTGGAATTACTGCCAGTATTTGAAAAGTTTGCGAAGCCCCTCAAGGAAATAGATGATTTTGAGTTTAGTATTGAAGAAAAGAAAAAATGGGAGCCCGAAGAACTGTTGGCATTACTCAAAACATTGGAAGGACATTGGGAAAAGTACATTGAAGCTTTTAAGGTTGAGGGGGAAGAGTGGAGCATTCATTCTCGAGTTAAGCAGCTTTGTCAAATCCCAACAGAACGCAAGAAAATGCAAAATGCTTTGGGCGATATTCTTTCCTTGAGTAAGGAGCAAGCTCCTCAGTGGAAAGAATTTTTTAATGTAATTGAAGGGAAAATTACTCAACAGCAAAGCTTCTATAGCAAAGAAAGCAAACGCTGTGATGACCAGAAAAGAGAGTTTCAATTGCTGCCAGCACAGGGGCAAGTGATCCATTGCTTATGGGAGCGATGTGCTTTAGAGCAATCGCAAGAACCTTGGGGAGGGGATCGCCTTTTCGAACAAGGCTCTTTTTTAAAGCAAGTTTATGTGCTTATTGGTCAAGGGCAGATGGGAATGGCCCATTATCTTTTCTCTTCTCACAAGAGGACAATTGCAGAATCGGTCTTTTTTAATGCGATTATTCGTCTGTATTGGCTTGATCCATGGGGGGCTTCTCAAATTTTAAAGGAGCTTTCTAATGCTAAGTTGGGTTCAGAAGAGCTAGCGTTTAGGAACTTTCTGCTGCAACAATGCGCAAATGTTCTAAAAGAAGATTTTAAGGCTCTAGAATTAGATAAAACACCGTTTATTTAGCTCAGGTCTTAAATATAGTCTAAAACAAGTAAAGTGCATCTTATTGCACAGAAAAGATCTATAAAAATTTCAAAATATAACTTCCTTGCTGCATCCCATTTAAGACAGAGGTAAAAGGGCGCCAAATGACTTTAATGGGAGTTTCTGATGAAGAAATTAGCTTTGATTTTGTGTTTGGGCCTTTCCTTTTCATTGTTTGCCGCAATTCCGTCTAACTTTTATGGGACTTGTACTAAAAGTGGGGAGTTTTGTGCATACTTTTCTCCGACAGATATGCCTATTCTTTCGTTTGCCCAGTATTTACAGAATGCGAAACGCTCGATCAAGATAGCAATCTACAATATGGGAGTCAAAGAACTTATTCCCGTTATTCAAGATCGCTTAAATAATGGAGTAAAGGTTGAAATTGTCACCGACTTTAAGCTCTCTTTTTCTTCTAATAAAGTGAGCAACGCTTTGCAATCTCATCCAAACCTAACTAAATATCGCATTCCTGTACTACGTGGCGGTAATCCTCAAATGCACAACAAGATCCTTATTATTGATGATGAGACCTTATTAATTGGTTCCGCTAACTTTACCTATTTTGGTCTTCTTGCCAATTTTGAAAATGTTATGGCCATTAAAAATAAATATGCCATCGAAAAGTTTTCTGCTGAATTTAATGAACTTCGGCAAATCGCTTATGAATCCTGTCGCCTCTTTTCTGGAAGCAACTGCAAAAATGGTGGAGATTATTGGGATCGTGATTTTTCTCAGTTTGCAACAAGTGGAAAAGTTCCTACATCAGCGATTGCAAGTGATGCACCTTCCAAATGTTCTAATCTTGTTAATGGGAAAGGTTTTTTAAATGAAGGAAATCTTCCCATTTTTAAAGGCGCAGAGAGTTGTTTTAAAGATGCTCGCTATGCTCAGTTGGCCGATTTTATTAAGAAAACAGAACGCTACGTGGATGGCACTTTAGTGGCAGATAAGCCCCCATATTATGACTATAAGACGAAGACTAGTTATCGCTACCATCCTGAGCAAAATGGAAAAATGAAAGTATTCTTTAGTCCTGAAGATGATGTTCAATATGCAATTGTAAATGAGCTCGAAAAAACCCTTGAAAATCCAATGAATTCATTTGCCTATATTTCTACGAACTTTATCACGAACCGCACGATTGCAAATACACTAGTAAAGATGCAAAAAGCAGGTGTGCGCATGAGAATTTTCTTTGACCGCGGTCGTTATGAAGACCCTAATTTTTCCTCCAGCATTTCTACGCTGAATGAATTAGGATTTACTTGGGGTGGGGATAATGTATCCGATAATGACCAGATCACAATCTTCAATAACACTTTAACTTCAGGATATGGATGTAACCACAACAAAATGTCCGTGGTTTACACCCCTCGTGAAGGAGCGCGTTTACTCAATGGTTCAGCCAATTGGTCTGTTGGAGCAATGAATCGCAATGATGAAAATTTAACAATTACTTATGATGAAGAACTTGCTGCGATTTATATGAAAGAGATTATTTCTGAGCTATTTATTTATCGCTATGGCCAAAATATAAATCATCAGGGATTTCGTGAAGATATCAACTTTGTTTATCGTCGCTTGCCTCAATTGGCCAATGCCCTATGGGATAAAAAAGATGAGTGGAATCCTCGCAATCAAGCAACTGCTATTATTTCAATGGAAAAAGCTCCTGTAAATGAAACCAATGGTAAAGTGTGGATTTGGGTTTATGATGAGCAAACTAAAAAACAAGTCGTCATTCCTATGTTCTCGGATGATAATTTTGCTGGTAAATGGCTAGCCACGATTCCGGCTTCATTGGGGGCAAATATTCGCTTTAAGTTTTTTGCTTCTCCTATTCATTATGATGCCTTCCGCTATGGACCTTATAATTCTGGTTGGGAATACAGCAGTCACAATGACCGCACTTTAACTCTGCCAAAAGCATCAGTTGCATTGATTGAAAAAAATTATGAGTGGGGCAATCCATTCTAGAACGAGTGAAACTTGATCGTTTAATAATAAAGGGACCTCTTTTGAGGTCCTTTTTTATATACAGGATGCGTTTTTAAGGGGCATAAAGTTTTTGCGCTGTCTAATCAGCGGTAAGAGCACGATAAAGAAAACCAATATGTAAATTCCGCCCATCACTTTTGAAGTAAAGAAAAGACCGCTTTGGTCAATGGATAGTCCAACCAATGGGCCTCCGATCATAAAGAGGATGCGTCCTCCAATTTGCGCAATGGAGTTTGCTGTTGCTCTAATGTCACCTTTAACTCTTTTGTTGAGCGCATCGCGGAGAATGACTTGATTGAATCCTCGGCAAACTTGAAAAAGAAAGCAGAAAATGACTCCCCAAAATGCTTCTGTCCATCCCATCCCCAAATAGCTAATGATTGGAAGAAGCCCAATGATTACGAGAAGGGCCGCACTGCCTATTTTCTTTTCGATCTTATGGGTGTATTTGGCCGTAAAGGCGACACTAAAATTACTGAGTGCCCAGATGTATCCAAAGTAAGTAATGGCAATTCCAATATTTGCCCAGTACTTTTGAAACATCCAGACTGCGTAAAGGGTAGCCACCGAATAAAACATGATGTTGAGAATGATGAGATTTAAAAGAGTGGAGTGCTTGAATAAAGAGCGAAAAACATGCTTCATATTTCCTTTATGATCTTTTTTATCCATAGTCTCTCGCTCTGGTTCAACGAGAGTGAGAGCGATAAATATGGGGATAATTGCCACAAATGCGGTCAGCCAAGCGAGCTGATTAAGAGTTACAAAGAGAATGAGTGCACTGGTTACAAGGGCTGCAATGCCTTCTCCCATACTGGTGTAGAACATGAATTTCCCTAAAATCTTGATTTCTGCTTTTTTGCTTCCTGTTGCATTGAGGGAGTCATAGAGCAAAGACGTGTCAGTGCCCGAGAGTAGGGATACGGAAATTGCTAAGATGATCTCACCAAATACAAAGGTAAGGAAGTGATCGGCCAAGGGGAAAATGACAAAACCAATAAAGGAAAAAATAGAGGCAATAATTAAAGTAATTCTTCTGCCGAAAAGGTCAGAAATGTAGCCCGATGGTATTTCCAGTACAAATGTTGCAAAAGCAAAAATTGCTTGTAATAGGTAAATGTCTGACATGTTGAGATGGTTTTCCTCAAAGAATGGTACGAGGACTGGCATGAGCAGTAAGAACATCCAAAAAAATCTAAAAAGGTAAAGTTTGGTTAT
>QKCN01000101.1 GCA_003245675.1 Bacteriovoracaceae bacterium
AGATACTCCAGACACAAATCTCAATGCTGCCGGCCCCACTCAAATTAAAAAGATCCCCGAGAAAATCAAAGAGCACTACAATATTGAGAAATTAAATCTTAAAGATCCAAAATGGTCAGCAGTTGCCACCATGGGTTTTTTGGCAGAATCGCTAGAACAACTAAAGTCTCAAGAAAAAGTATTCAACGCGAAGAATGCCAAAATAAAGATAACAAAAGAAAATCGCCTAGATTATCTCCCCTATATTTATATGGGGAAAACACGCGAAATCCTGGAAGGAACAGCAACGCCAGACAAGAATATCTACATTCAAAATCTGAAACAAAATCAAAGTAGTTTTTCCTTGTGGATAGAAAATGGTGAAAATGAAAATTAAACTTTGTATCTCCCTATTATTATTTTGCTATCTCGCTTATGGGAAAAATCTTCACCAGATGTTGAAAGATGACCCGCAGCTCAAAGGCTCAACTTACTCTCTTCTGCAGCCTCTACTTTGTCGCTCCCATGGAGACCTTGCAGTCTTAGAAGAATTGATTAAACTCAAATATCCAGATGCCAATATGGTCTATGATGAAGAAAACAAAGAGCTTCTTATTGCAACTTCAATGGCCCAAGCGAGCATTTCAATTGATAGTGATCATGTTTTTGAAGTAGAAGCCTATGGCCCAAATCAACATCGTTATCGCATAAAAAACGATCCAAGCGACAGAAAATGCCACACATTAGAATACATTTCCTACACTGAAGATTTCGAACTGGACTTTCTCTACCACTGGCGCCAGTCACCTGATCAAGTAAAAGGAGACTGGGTAAAAGAAGAGATGAATCCGGCAATTAATCCTCGAAATCTTTGCCAATCGTCAAAAGTACAAAATCCCTTCCCTTGGCTTTTTAAAAGAGATATCAATAAAATTCTCGTGGGGGTTTTAGACACTGGTGTTGACTACAATCATAAAAAGCTAAAAGGAAAATTTAATGCAGACTTTATTGGAAGAGATTATCTCGATGGAGATGACCTTCCTTATAGTAGTCTTGAAGAACATGGAACCAGTGTAGCGGGTCTTATTGCTCGTAAAAACAGATATGCCTCATTAATTGCACTACGAGGTGGCCACTCAACTAGTCATTCTGATTATCAAGGTATTGCCGATGCCTATCGCGCAGGAGCCCGTATTATCAATATCAGCATGGGAACAAATCCTTCCTTTGGCGGCAAAGAATCTTTTGCAGGCGTGGCCAAAGCTGCAGAAGAATTCCCTGATTTATTAATTATTGTCTCAGCAGGCAATGGAGATGAAAGTGGTAATGGGATGGACACAGATAAAAGACCTCATTATCCATCAAGCTATCCCCAGAAAAATATATTGAGTGTCGCCTCGCTCAGTAGATCAAAAGAATTATCCTATTTTTCAAATTATGGAGAAAACTCTATCGATGTCGTGGCTCCAGGTGAAAATATTAAAGTCCTAAAACCTCATAACAAGCATACCAAAGAGCAAGGAACCTCCTTTTCTGCCCCTATTGTCACTCGTCTTGCATCCAAAATGCTGGCCATTAACCCCAAGCTAAGGCCAGAAGATGTGATTAAAATAATTATAGAAACCTCCACCCCTACAGAAGCCCTCAAAGGGAAAATTAAGGCCGGAGGCTATATCAATGAGAGAAAAGCAATTAATGCAGCTAAAAAATTCGTTCCCGAATCAACAGCTCCTTAAGATTTCATAGACGGCTTTATAATCTAAGCTTCCCTCTTCTCCAAGTCGAGTTCCTCTTTGCTTAAAGCGCTCTGACACTCTATCTGCCGCCTCCAAGGAATCCACTCCGTATTGCGAAAGTTTCATCTTCACCCCAACTTCATCACGAAAGTAAGACTCAATTCGCTCAATCGCAGCATCAACATCGCTGCAATCTTTCATCCCAAAAACATTGCGTACTAGCTGAATCAGCTTTTCTTTTTTTCTCTCTTTTTGAAAACGCGCCAAAGCGGGAAAAACAATGGCCAAACTTTGAGCATGATCTAATCCATAAAATGCAGTCAATTCATGTCCCACACCATGGGTAGACCAATCTTGAACCGCCCCAACACCAATGAGGCCATTCAATCCCATCGTTGCGGCCCACATAAAATTTGCTCTGGCATCGTAAATTGGAGGATTGACTTTAACGTCGGCAGTAACTTGTACCAGCGTTTTCATCACTGTTTCACAAAAACCATCCTGCACAAGTGCCTGCTCATTTGTCGTCGCATATTGCTCTAAGACGTGCACAAAAGCATCAACTAATCCATTTTGTAATTGCCGCATACTTAAAGAATAAGTGATTTGTGGATCTAAAATCGCAAATTGCGGAAATACATAAGAACTGGCAAATGCCAATTTTTCATCACTACTGGCCCGCGAAATAACAGAATTGGCATTCATCTCAGAGCCCGTTGCCGGCAATGTTAGTACCGCCCCTAAAGGTAGCGCCTCATTAATTTTAGCTTTACCGAGCAAAATATCCCAAGGATCTGTCGCTAATTTGACTCCTGCTGCGATAAACTTAGCAGCATCAATAACTGATCCTCCCCCGACTGCAAGAATAAATGTGCAATTCTCTTTTCTTATTTTTTCAATTCCCACCAAGCAATGCTCATATTTTGGATTAGGATCAACTCCACCATGCTCAACAAGTTCTCGATCACCTAAAAGCTCTAGCACCTTTTGATAAAGCCCATTCTTTTTTATAGACTCATGCCCATATAAAAATAAAATCTTCTGATGAGTTCCTAAAAGGCGTGGTAATTTAGATATCGTGTCTTTTCCAAAAACAACTTGTGTCGGATTATAAAAAGTAAAATTTTGCATTATGTCCTCCTTGTACTGAAGTAAAGTGCATTAAATGATTAGCACCCTAGTGAAGCGCTTTAATTTTTAACTTAAAAAAAAGATTAGCAAAGATTTTTAATCTTAACCTCGAGTATGAGAAACCAAATGCATTTTAAGATGATAAAACGCGGAGTAGAGACTGCCCAAGGCATAGGACAAAACAATCACATATTGAATTGCCACTACGACAAAAGTAAAAAAGGCTGGTTTGCGCTGCAATTTCACCAAATTAGTGCTCGAAGATAAATTAAGGGCAAGATAGACCGTTATAAATAAGAAAAATAATTGCGGCATAATTAAAAAAGAAAAATGTAAAAAGAGAAAAATAAGAGGCAGTAAGTAATGAATTTCCAAATATACCGGATATTTGAAAAAAAGTTTAATTCTAGAAAAGCCAGCCATGAAATAAGTTTTACATAATTCCTTCCACCCTTGAGATTTATGATGATAGAGAAAAAGGTCAGGAATATACGAAGCATTGTGGTCTAGCTTTCTAAGCTGGTAAAATAATAAGTGCTCCTCTGCGGAAAAAAATTCTTCAGTAAAAGCAGAAGCTTTAATCCAAAAATTACAAAGTAAAAACTTGCGCTCAATATGCAAGTTGGAATGATCTCCCCCAAAGGGTTGATGCCGCAAATTCGTTGTTCCAGTACTCAAAGACGACTGCTGGGCCAACGCCACCAAGTGCTCAAAGCGAGATCCCTCAGGATGAACCAACTCAGGGCCTCCAAAACAAATGTGCTCTTTATCTAATTGCTCTTTTGCAAGTTCCCAATACTCCTTGGGAATCACAACATCATCACCCAAAAACAACAACCACTCCCCTTGTGCTTTGGAGATTAAAAAATTGCGCGGCCCTAAAGACGCAGTACTGTCTAACAAGAAGGAATATAACTTAAATGAATAGTGAGATTTCTTATTTTGAAGCCATCCATAACTCTCTTGATCATTTCCGGTGACCGCAAGCAAGACCTCAATATCCCCCAAAGGGCAAGCCTCTAAAGAAGCAAGCATTCGTTCAAGATAAAAAAGACGATTTGAAGTAGAAACAAGGATGCTGATCATAGAATGGCCCATTTTTGAAAATATAGGATCCTCTCTTACTCCCATCCTGGTCGTTCGTCAGGGTTGTTCTGCATCAAAGGCCGTCGTAGCCTTTGCTGCATCCAAAA
>QKCN01000082.1 GCA_003245675.1 Bacteriovoracaceae bacterium
TTCAAATGGCCATGATATGGATCGGTTTCGGTATATATGGTGTGATAACGTTTCTGAGAAAGTATTTACCCATCCGAATGGTGACTCCTGTAACGTCACATGATCCATACGCATATCAAGAGGTGCATCAAAACGAAAAGAAAAACCACGCTCGCCACAATCAAATTGATGCGAGGAAACACCGATATCCATTAAAATAAAACGAATTTTACCCACAAGCTCTGGATATTCACCTTTTACCACTGATGCAAAGTTTTCAAAGTTGGTATGGTGAATACTCAAGCGCTCAGTAAACCCGCGTTCATCTCTATTTTTTAAACCGTTCTGATATGCCTCTGCATCTTGATCAAAGGCAAGCATTTTTAATTTATCGACTTGAGACAAAAAGTAAAAGGTATGCCCCCCGCCACCAAAAGTTAAATCAATGCCCCAGCTTTCTTGTTCTTCAGGGAAATTTTCACAAAATTTTGCTAAATGCTTAAAACATTCTTCGCGCAAAACTGAATAATGGGTCCCGTAATTATTTTCACTCATAATTATTTTATTAAAACCTCAATAATTTGTTTGTGCTCATCACTCAAAAATTCTTCACGCGTCATCACTGCTTGCCTATTTTCTGGCTCAAATTCAAGAGGATTTTTGCTTAAAGAAAGAATATATTTTTCAACAAATTTTTGAGCAGCCTCTGTATTGTGTTTCATTACCGCAAGAATTTCTTCTAAACTGCAATGTTCTTCTTTCCAGCAATCATAATCAGTAACCATTGCAACAGTCGCATAGGCCATACCTGCTTCTTTTGCCAAATATGCTTCCGGCACATTGGTCATTCCAATTATCTCTGCTCCTAGCTGGCGATAGACATTTGATTCTGCCCGGCTAGAAAATTGAGGACCTTCAATGCACACGTAAGCACCACCTAAATACGATTCTATATTTAATTCTTGCAGTAAATTATAGGCGCGCTCTCTTAACTGCGCCTCAACGGGATAAGCAACAGACACATGGCCAACCATCCCATTTCCAAAAAAACTTCGCTCACGCTTTCCCTTGGTCCAATCAATAAACTGATCAGGAAGAACAAAACATCGTGGTGCAAATTCCTCTTTCAATGAACCGACTGCAGAAATTGATAAAAGAACATTAACGCCTAAACTCTTTAGAGCAAAGATATTGGCCCTGTAATTTACTTCAGAAGGAAGAAAGCGGTGATTGCGCCCATGGCGCGGTAGGAAATAGACTCGCTGTCCTTCAAACTCCGCCTCAACAATCTTATCGCTGGGTGCTCCAAAGGGAGTTTTTACTTCATGCTCCTCAATTATCTTGAGTGATTTCATCGAGTAAATTCCACTTCCTCCAATAATTCCAAGCTTCTGCATGCTCCCTCCAAAGATATAATTTGTTAGTTTATAAATTAATAATTTGTGAAAAAATTATGCCTAATACATTTTAAAGAAAACAGGAGGTTTTCGTGAAGTTAAAAGTAGTAGGCTTTTTATCATTTCTTCTCTTCACCATGTCATTTACAGTCTTCGCCGCGGAAACTCATCGCTACTTTGTTCACCTCAAAGCTGAAAACGCTGAAATCAGAACTCAAATTGCCAACATTATCCCTATCGAGTCTGTTGTTGAAGATTCTGTCTATGCTTTTATCACTAAACGCGACTTCCTAAAAGTAAAACAACTATTTAAAAATCGCATTGTAGAATATCACAGCATTGCTCTCCCACAAATTGAAAACCGCCTTCGCAATATTGAAGAATTTCCATCTGGAGATGAAAAATTTCATACCTACCAGGAAACAATTGATGAATTACACAAACTCAATAAAGAAAATCCAAGTATCACCAAACTCATATCCATGGGAAAAAGCGTCGAAGGACGCGATATCCTAGGAATTGAAATCTCAAGCTCAAAACGCAAAACAAGAAATTCAATTCTCATCATGGGAACTCACCACGCCAGAGAACACCTGACAACAGAATTAACCCTAATGACTGCACAGTACATCTTAGGCAACAGCGGAAAAAGCGAACGCATTAGAAATCTTTACGACGATACAACAATTTATATCTTTCCATTAATTAACCCCGATGGCGCAACTTACGACATTACAGGTGGCAGCTATCACTCTTGGAGAAAAAATAGAAGAAACAACGGCAATGGAAGCTATGGTGTCGATCTCAACCGCAACTATGGTCACCGTTGGGGCACAATTGGAGCCTCTAGCGATCCACGCAGCGACACCTATATGGGAACAGCTGCCTTCTCAGAACCAGAAACTCGCGCCGTTAAAGAGTTCGTAGAGCAAACAGGAAACATTAGCACAATTCTCACAATGCATACTTACTCTGAGCTCATTCTTTACCCTTGGGGTTATACCTATGACGGAGTTGGTGGTGCTGATCAACAAGTTTATGAAACAATGGCAAACCAAATGTCCAAGTGGAATGGCTACAAAGCACAACAATCCTCTGACCTCTACAGAACTGCGGGCGACACTTGCGACTGGGCCTATGCCGAGCACAACATCTTCTGCTTTACGTTTGAATTATCACCCAAATCTTTTTGGGATGGTGGATTCTATCCTGGTGCCTCCGCAATTGTTCCAACATTCAACGCAAATATTCGACCTATCGTTTACGCCATTGAAAACACCAACGACCCCTACGCAGTTCTCAATCAAAAACTACAAGCCTATAATTTCTAAAATAAAAAAGCCCCGTCACAAGACGGGGCTTTTTGTATCTACCCTTAAATTTCAATTTCTAAAATTACTGAATAGAGCTTACAAGATTAATTGCCTTTCCATAAGATTTAGATTGGCGTGCAAAAATATTTTGCGACTCATCTCTTTCAGATTCCTCTTTGCAGCTGATACATTTTTCAGCTGTAGGACGAGCAACGAGACGTGCATAACCAATATGCCCTCCGCACTCCTCACATAAACCATAATCACCCTTCTCAATTCTCTCTAATGCTTGACGAAGTTTTTTGTCATAGAAAATTTCTCTATTTCTAAAACGCAAACCTTGTTGATTAAGTTGATCAGCAGATGCTTGATCTACTTCATCACTACGATCTTCTTCTTTTAAATTAAAATCTTCTGAAGTCATGTTTTTTAACGTTAAACGCTTTCTTTCACTCTCAATCTTCTCACGCAAAATGTTAAGCTCTTTAGCTTTCAAACCTTTCGGTTGCGATCTGCGAGGTTCTAACATGTTCACTCCTTTGGTTATTATCTAAACATCAAAGCCTAGATTAATCCAAGCCGCCCTTAATATTTAAAAGGACGAGTTTTGTTATCATTTTTAGACTCTCAAAAACTCCTTCGCCGCGCAACGCTGTTGCCTCAAACTCTGGAGCATTTCTACTATTTAACAACTTACTCATTTTTTCTTTTGAACTGATATTACTCAAATCCCTTTTATTCCACTGGAAAACAATTGGCACGCGATGATGGTCATAACCTTGTTCTTCCAAATTTTGCACAAGACTTTGATAGCTCTGCAAATTTTCTTCCATGCGTTCAACTTGAGAATCGGCAACAAAAATAATTCCATCCACACCTCGCAAAATTAATTTGCGACTAGCTTCATAAAATACTTGCCCAGGAACTGTGTAGAGATGAAAACGCGTTTTGAATCCACGAACTTCGCCAAGATCTAATGGCATGAAATCAAAAAATAAAGTTCGCTCATTATCAGTATTCAAAGTTACCATTTCACCTTTCATATCTATATTTGTTTTTTGATAGACATGTTGGATATTAGTTGTCTTGCCACCCAAACCTGGACCGTAATAAACAACCTTGCAATTAATCTCTTTACTTTGATAATTTACAAACGACATCAGTCACCTTTAATAATTCTTGACCACTCTTGTACAAAATTCGAAATAGTGTTTCAAATTCTTTTAGCTTACATACTTTGACATTTGCATGTGGCCATGCATCAAAACAAAAATGCTTGGCCAATAAAAAAGATTGTTTTTGTTAATTTTTCTTAGCTAGAAGCGGCGGCGATTTTCGAGAGCCTTACTAATTGTCATGGGGTCCAAAAACTCAAGGGCCCCACCCACAGGCATTCCGAGGCCAATACGCTCAACAGAAACCTTATCGTGAAAACGCTTAAGAATTTCGTCCTTGATAAAAGCAGAAGTTGCATCACCTTCAACAGAGGGATTTAAAGCTAAAATTATCTCACAGACATTGTTTTTACTAATGCGTTCCATTAGAGAATCAAAGGCTATTTCACTGGGTCCAACGCCCATCAAAGGATTCAACACTCCTCCCAAGACATGAAAAAGACCGCTAAAACGGTTGCTTCCTTCAATGGCCATAGCATCGGTAAACTGCTCGACAACACAAATGAGACCACTTTCCTTTCGATGTTCCGATGCGCAAATGCGACAAATAGGCTCATCTGCAAAAAGACCACATTCTTGGCACTTTTCTACGCTCAATAAGTTTTTAAGGTTGAATGCAAAGGCATCCAATTCATGTACTGGACGATTAATTAGCGAAAGGGCAAAACGTGTCGCCGTTTTTTGCCCCACACCAGGTAAATTTGAAAAAGATTCTATTAAATTTCTTATTTGATCAGGTAATACCAACATCTAAAAAAGTCCTGGAATACTTACTCCACCAGTAATCTTACTCATTGCTGTACTCATCATCTCTTGAGACTCTTTTAGTGCTTGGCTAAATGCTGTTTTTACCAACTCTTCAAGCATTTCAACATCTGTGGGATCAACACATTCAGGATCAATTTTAATGGAAAGCAATTCTTGTTTTCCATTCATTTTAATTTTTACCATGCCCCCACCTGCTGCAACTTCAACTTCTCTATTGGCCATTTCATTTTGCAAAACAGTCATTTTCGCTTGCATTTGTTGTGCTTGTTTTAACAGCTGCCCCATGTTTTTCATTTTTTGCCCCTTATTCTAATTAGACTCATTCACTACAACTTTTTTCACTTTGGTGTTAAAAATGCGTTGTGCATCCTTAACTGCAGGATGGTTTTCAATTGCATCCTTCTTTTCTTGTATCAATTTATCGTGCTCTTCTTTTAAAATATCCGCTCGACTTAGGAATGATGATGCCCTTTCATCATTGAACCCCAAAAGCGTAATACGCAAGCGCACTTTTTCTTCACTCACATCACAAAAGACAGCAAAACGGTTAACGATTTTCTTGCGAACATCATCTGCTGTTACAAAATCATAAAAGACTCTAGCTTTCTCTAAAAAGGCTAGTTCTATTTCATAAACGCCATCTAGACTTGGCTCAATTTTCAATGGACCAAGTAAATTTCCTTGTTCCAAATTCGCAACCAAAGCCAGATTGCTTCCTTTTACAAAATCTAAAAAATCCACCCAGCTACGGGATTTATTTTTTACTACTGGTTTTACTCTATTTTTTTTTTCTTCCTTCTGAAAGAAGGTTCTGCGCAAAGCTATTTTTTGAAGCATTATTTCGCAGACTTTTTCCGGCAAAATTGAATTTAGAGAATCCCGCATATCTCGCGATAAATTTTCGAAAATCCAAAAAAGTTCAGACGCTGAAAGATCCTCCAACACTGCAGGATCAATCAATTCTCTCCTGCGCAATTCGTCGGCATCATCCATGAAATGAATAATTTCATAGAGACGATCGACAATACTATAAGCAAGATTTTTTAGCTCAACATTTTCATGAAGTAATGCCCTAAAAATTTTAGAGAGATTTTTTACATCGCCTTCAAAAATAGCAGTCAAAATTTCTGTCAAAGAAGATGATCGAGGAAGGCCCAAGGCCATGATCATAATATCTTCATTAATGACACCATCACCGGAATAACTAAGTAATTGGTCAAATAGGGAAAGTGTATCACGCACTGATCCCTTGCCCTGCAATGCTAGTTGGCGAATAATTTCATCATCTGCAAATTTAGCATTTTCTTGTACCGCAATCGATTTGACATGAGCCACTAAATCATCGACTGCGGCATTTTTGAAATCAAAACGCTGGCAACGAGACAGTACTGTTCCCAAAAGTTTTTGCGGATCTGTTGTCGCAAAAATAAAAATCACATGTTTAGGCGGTTCTTCTAAAGTCTTTAAAAGAGCATTAAAAGCACTATTAGATAGCATATGAACTTCGTCGATCACATATACCTTATAGTCACCTTGAATCGGTAAATACTGAACGTTATCGACTAACTGACGAATATTATCAACACTATTATTTGAAGCTCCATCAATTTCAATGAAGTCCATAGAGGAGCCGTCATCAATTCCCAAACAGGACATACATTCCAAACAAGGATTTCCATCTGGACGACGGTCTAAGCATTTTAGTGCCTTGGCGACAATGCGAGCGACTGTCGTTTTCCCGATCCCACGAGTTCCGGTAAGAAGATAGGCGTGACCAACTTTTTGATTTAGAACGGCATTTCGAAGAGAGCGTACAACATGTTCCTGTCCAACAACTTCATCAAAAATTCGCGGTCTATATTTACGGGCCAAAACTTTATAGGCCATATGCAATTTGCTCCTGCTAAACTAAGGCGTTTTTAAGGCCAAATTAGGTAAAAGCCTCTTTTTTGTCAAAACTTATCTAGTAATTTTAGGGTGATGTAAGGTTTTCTTGGCCAACCAAATATGAACAGCAGAAGGATAGGTGCGAATGCCCAACAGGTTACCGTTGCTTCGTTCCCGACCTGGCGGATTTCCAGTGAACAAGCCACCGTCCCTCTACTGCTTGAGCATCTTAACTCAGTATGGACAAAGCATCAATGAGAAAATATTGGTCCTATAGGACCAATCTATTGGAACAAATGTTTTTCAAAGGCTGTGACATGGCTCATCTCCAGAAAATTTAACGGGCTCATCTCATCAAACTTATTTTTGGGCGATGCAGCAAGGTGGTGATAATTCATTTGTTTGATCTCTTTAAGTCTCATTTGTGCAAAGGGCACTGTTCTAATTTCACCCGTCAGTCCAACTTCACCTAAAAATACGGTCCTATCTTTAATGGCCTTCTTTTTAAAACTACTAATAATTGCAGCAACAATGGCCAAATCGCCTTCACGGCCAACGAGCTTTATACCGCCGACCACATTGACATAAACATCACTAAAGGTGAGTGGAATGCCAAAATATTTTTCAACAATAGCGACGAGCATACTTAACCGATTAGAATCGACTCCTTGCGTTGTTCTTCTCCCATTGCCAAACTTATTCTCCACAACGAGCGCCTGCACTTCTATAAACAAAGTACGACTTCCCTCAACAACACAGGTAATGGCCCTTCCATAGCTATTCTTAAGGCTCCCCTCTAGGAAAAATTGAGAAGGGTTAAGAACTGACTCCAAGCCCTTCTCACCCATCTCAAAAATGCCGACTTCATTGGTATTTCCAAAGCGATTTTTGATTGCGCGTAAAATACGATATTGGCCGAGTTGATCTCCTTCAAAATAGACCACGGTATCAACCATATGTTCTAACACTTTAGGTCCAGCTATATTTCCATCTTTATTCACATGCCCAATTACAAAAGCAGTTATGCCTTCTGCCTTGGCATAATTAAGAATGCGATAGGTCACTTCCCGAATCTGAGAAACAGTGCCTGGTGCCGAAGCTAATTCCCCCATGATCGTCGTCTGGATGGAATCAATAACAACATAATTAGGATTGACTTCTCTTAAATGAGACTCCATCTGCTCCCAAGTATTTTCATGGCAAATAAGCAAGTTATCATTCTGGACATTTAAACGACGAGCACGCCCCCCCACCTGTCCTTCAGATTCTTCTCCACTAAAATAAAGAACTTTTTCTTCTTTACCTTGCTCGGCCAACTTGCCACAAACCTGCATAATCAAAGTTGATTTTCCGATTCCAGGTTCTCCACCAATCAGCACTAGGGAGCCTTTGACAATACCTCCCCCCATAACGCGATCGAATTCAGGAATTTTTGTTTTAGTTCGATCATAATCAGTCTCTTTAATAGATGAAATGGGACGAGGCTTTGAAGCCGTTTGATTCAAACGCGAAACAGCGCGCTCATTTTTAGCAACAGCAACAATTGCTTCTTCTTCAAAAGTATTCCATTCCTGACAATCTGGGCAACGCCCCAGCCATTTAGCTGTTGCATGACCACAAACCTGACAGACATATTTCGTTTTATTTTTCATAAGACTTTCCCAAGCAATTAAAACTTAAATTCCATTTGCCCAACACCTTGATTTTTTTCATCACCTTTCATCTTTAGGTAAAGTTCTTCCTCGGTGAGTATTGGTATACCAAGTTTTTGCGCATTTTTGAGCTTACTAGATCCGGAGCTCTGATCATTAGTGACGAGATAATCAGTATTCTTGCTGACTGATCCAACTGGAATTGCGCCAAAACTTTTAAGATCTTTTTCAATATCATCACGCTTGCGCGATAGGGCTCCCGTTATGCAAATTTTTTTTCCTGTTAACTCACTTTCTTGTATTTCTTTTTTTTCAACAAAAATATCAAGCTTAGCTATCTCAACCAAGTCAGAGATCATGTCTTGTCTCTCATGCAAAGACTCTAATAAATCTTTTGCTGATTTTTCGGCAATTCCTTCAACATGAATCAAATCTTCTATTGAAGCGTTTTGCAATTTTCCAATGGAATCAAAACCACCTGCAATAATTTTTTCACAAGTATTTTCAGCCCCACCCTTAAGCCCCAAAGCGGCAAGAAATTTAACAAGATTTACCTGACGACTTTTTTGAATACTGTCATATAGCTTTTGCGCTAACTTCTCTTTTACTTTGGGCAACTCCATCAAGCGCCCAATACTTAATTCATACAAATCAGAAATCTTATGAATCATTCTCTTTTCTAAAAGCAATTCAAGACGCTTCTCACTAAGATCATCAATCTCCATCTTTTTGATAAAATGAAGCATGCTTTCTTTTATTGCTCCCACACAATACTCGTTTCTGCAAACAAGGCGAATGTCTTCAACTTCAAGAGACATTTTTCCACAAGCAGGACAGATATTATCTTTTGGTAATTCAAATTTTCCTTCAGCACTATTTTTAACTTCTAAAAATTTGGGTATCACTTCTCCAGATCGAATGATTTCGATTTCATCACCGGCCTTTAAATTATTAGCCGCGACCACTGAATAATTATGAAGAGTCACACGACTAATCATGGCACCACTTAGTTCAATGGGCTCAACGATCGCTACCGGCGTCAAAATGCGATTACGCGACACCTGCCACTT
This sequence comes from Bacteriovoracaceae bacterium, assembly GCA_003245675.1. Lineage (GTDB taxonomy): Bacteria > Bdellovibrionota > Bacteriovoracia > Bacteriovoracales > Bacteriovoracaceae > SZUA-425. Next base: position 9,242 of record QKCN01000082.1, read on the forward strand.
AATCTCCTCGATCCTAGTCGTCTTACTCTCTCCAGCAAATTTAAAGGCAATTTTGTAGCGAGGATGATGGGCCGTTGCCCCCAAATCGCGGTGCAATGAGAGGTCATTATAAGAAAAGACGAGTCCATCAATCTGAAATTCACCCTCTTCCATAAACTCTTTAGCCATCTCAATCAGTTCTTCTATATCTTTCTGTGTTTTAATTATCCTAATTTCAGAAATAACAAATTCATTTATTTTCAGTATTTCATACTTTTGCTCTTCTCTTGAAAGCTTCTGAGAAGTGATGAGATCAAAAGCGGCAAAACTCAAAAAACGCGATAAATCAATATGATCCTTGCGCCCCATAAGACCCGCAACAATATTGCGCTTCGAACTTGGACGCTCTAAATTTTGTCGCTCCATCTCCTGCCCAAGATGAAAGAACGAACTCTCTCCACAATAAATCTCTCCACGCACCTCAACCTTATCATTTTGTGCGATACGCTTGGGCACAGAGGGCATCCAAAAAACTTTGTCTGTTATATCTTCGCCAACTCGTCCATTGCCTCTGGTTTTGGCCAATACCAAACGTCCTTGCTCATAAATTAGTGAACAACTAATCCCATCTAACTTGAAATTTCCAACTAGAGTTTCTTCTTTTTTCCAAGCAACGAGCTCTTCTAAGGAATATGTTTTTTGCAAAGAAAGCATAGGAGTTTCATGTTCTACTTTTTTTCCAGACCCAGATTTACCTGAGCCAACTAATAGCAATGCAAAATTTTCAGGATCAAGAGCGCGTAGCTGTTCTTCCAGCTCATCATATTCATGATCCGAAATAGTGGGCTTTCCAGCATAATATAATTCTTTATGCCGAAGGATTTCTCTTTCGAGCTCTTGAATACTTTTTTTCATGAATGCCCCATCTTAGAACTGATAACTTACGCCAGCTTTTAAAAGTGTTTCTTTGAAATAAAGCTCAGTATCCGCAAAGGTTGCCTTATTGGATATAAACTCAATAGAACCTTTAAAGCCTAGTATTGGGGAAATACTATAATTTGCACCGGCTTCAATTTGATAGCTGGATGCACTTTTTTCTGTTCCATGAACATGAGAATCTTCAGCATATTTTGTTCCAATGATAGCTTCCAGCTGCAAAAAGGCTCGTGTATTTGCCACCAAAGGTGCATTAGCATTGAAGCCAACCATGATACCATTATATCTTGACTTAATCATCCCATCCGCTGGGACTTTGCTCAATCCATAACTATAACTACTATAACCGGCATAAAGATCAAGTTGAGGTCCATAGAAAAAACCAAGTGGCAAAAATTTATAGCCACCGTAGAGCTTAAATACTGATGGATCTGTGCTATTGTCATTCTTCTCAAGATCTCCTTCCGACTTTGAGACGGAAGAAATTGATTTCGCTAACTCGGTAGCGACCCAATAGTTGCGTGTGATCCATAAATTAATGCCAAGTGCGACCCCGTACTGCAAGCCCGATAGGCCCTTATTCTCATCTCCAACAACAGAAGTCACATCACTCTTTCCTAAAATAATAGATAAATCTGCGACACCAAGTTTCCCAAAACTATTCGCACGCGCTTCTGAGCTTGTTGTCTCATCAATGCGCATACGCTCAAAATTCTTTTTCAGCACAACCCAATCGCCCTTTTGGGGTTTTAGGTTGTCAAAGTATACAGTCAACACCGCAAAAGCCTGAAACTCTGAAACTTTTTGAATGTTTCCTTCCGCAACTTTTTGGCTATCCCATTCGACAATTTCCTTAAGCAGTGGATGATATTTTTTATCTCCGGGCCTTTTAATTTCAATGCCCATTCCATCTTTTACCAAGGATGCTTTTCCAATATCGATTGTCACTTGATTGCCCAAAACAGAAATCACAGTACCATCGAAAGGAATCTTCTTAGAATAAACCTCTAACCAATTGTCGATAGTCTGAACAATCAACTCTGTTTGCTCATTTTCAATTTTTGTTTTCTCGTGAAAATAGCGATCACGACCATTTTCACCAAAGACATCCAATTCAATCCATACTCCTTTTACATCAGAGACCAGATTGACACGGATAATGCTACCACTCCCCGTGCGCTCTGCCGCAAGGCCAATCACTTCAGAGCTCTGGAGATAGGTTTCTAAATTTTTTCTGTAATTTGAAAAGATATTAATAAGGTCAGAATTAGATTGGTAATAACACCAACGTCCATTCTTTAAGCGACGCTCTACACCCTTAAACACATCAAAGGCAACAGCACCACCAATATTGTCGGTAATGGGGAGAAGAAGGCATTTCCTCATTCGAGAAGAAGCCTGGGCTTCTTGAAGCCCCATTACCAGCAATATAATGAAAAAACTAAAAAGTGTTTTTAATTTCATTCCTTAATTATACGGGTAATTCAGGAAGATTATCGTTGCGTTCAACCTGAGTAGTAATTTCAATCTTACCCATTTTCCCTTCATAAAGTTTTGCAAGCATTTTTAGCTCAGCAATTTCTTCTTGATACTCAAGAATTTTTCGCTGCAATCTTTCGTTTTCAAGTCTCAAATGCAAAGCCAACTCATCAGCCTTTTGCTTCGGGTCTTGAAAATTTTGTACAAAAATGAAATAACGGCCATTTTCACTTTTATGCTTCACTCGCCCAGCTTTAATGTATCTACGAATTGTAGAAATAGAAATCTTCTTGTAACGAGCATACTCTAAAATGGGTAACCAAACACCATTTTCCATAAGCCATCCTCCCAATTAATAAATCATGTGTTGTGTGTGTGTTGGTAAAATTTTAGTGAATATTTCTTTTATTGCCTAGTCTTTTTTGATGAATATCTTTGATTATTCTTCAAAAATTTTTTCGGTAATTATAGAATTAGGACGCGTACAAAATCGCTCTAAAGTTATTTCTTTGCCAGACAAAAGCTTAACACGAAACGTATAGACACCTGGCTCTTGGCCTAATAGATAAAAATGTTTTGTATCTATTGAGTAATCATCATAAATTTTTCCATCATCATCAACAAAGAGCTGATCCCACGCCATGTTTTCAGATCGATTATTCCTCATGGAAACAACAATATTTGTTGGCCCATCATTATTTGGTAAATTGATTTCATAAAGACAAAGATTGGAAAGACTTGTTTCATTGAGCGAAACACTATCCAAGATGTAGTTAATCCAATCCTCAGAAGGCAGCACTACTTGATCAAGGTTATAATCAAAAGAAAATAAATCATAGGCACTACGCTTGTAAGAAATCACTCTCGGATAATCATCAATTGCAACACTTGGAGCAACTTTAAAATGAGATGAATTTAAAAGCTTAATTGATTTTTTGCTATTGAACATAAACACATCTGACTGCAAAAAAGAAGGAGACTTCAAACTCTGCTGCAACGGCCAACGCTCTTTGAGCTCCACAATAGAAGAGTCTCGTGAACTCAATTCATTACTCACAAAAGTAACAACCCCCTCTTGCACAAGGATTGGTCGATAGTAGACATAATTCTGAAAAGCATAAGAAAGATCAGTAGTACCGGGATTAACGCCTAAAAACACGACAAACTGTGCCTCACTAAAACTAAGGACAGGCTTCAGCACTGAATTGAGATACAATTTATCTCCATTATAAACAGTATCTATATCCAGACTCGATAATTTTTTATCGCGCTCAACAACGACAATGCCACCGATCATTTCTCCATTTTCAAATGAATCCTTGCTGATAAGAGGTATCATCTGTTCAGCCTTTCCCTTTGGTGAGAGATTTAGGCGAACAGGAAAAGCATCGCTACTCAAAATTGTTCCTATAATTGAATTTCCTTTCTCATTGTCATAATCAAAAGAAATACTACCACTCATCTGGTCGGAAAATTTTCGATATTCCAACTCATCTATAAAATCGAAGCCTTCAAAGTCAGAAGAATATCCACCACTCAAATCAACAATCTTTGCATATAAAACGAGCTCTTCTTTTTGAATACTCAGCGCTTGTGAATCACCATGAGCACCCTGTTTAAATTGAGTATTCACCACAGATGCCGCACGTCCCGCACGCTCCTTCACCTGAGTACCCATTTCGCGCTTCACAGCACGAGATACCGAGTCAGGCAATGGATAGTCACTGCGCAAAAATTCGGGAGGGGTGTAGGATGAAGAGCTCACTAAAGGCTGATGCACATCGTCCTTAACTTTAGCTGATGCTTGTTGCACTGGAATATTCTGTACTGTCTCTGGTCTTTTTTCATCAGTGCGATCATCCATGAGATTCCAAAAGGTATGCTCTTGCTGGACTTCAGCTTTCTCCATATTTTCATCGGGATACTCACTTGGAGAATGATTACTCACACTTTGTGGTTTTTCAGGAATATCAACAAATACAAGATTATCTTCGCTCTGTGGAATTTTATCTTTAACTATTTCTTTGTTAACTTCAGAAACTCTTTGGGGTGCCGCCTGCGCCAAATTAATAACTTCCACATGTTGATTTAAATCTTCAATGAGAATATTGGCGGCCAATAAGGGAATATCTTTTCGCAATATTTCCTGTTCACCAAGTGTTGCAAGTAATTTTTCAACACCGAGAATTTTTCCATTTTGAAAAGAAACTTTCTGCGCAAAAGTTTTCCAGGAATGAATCAAAAGAGCACTCGTATCAATATCGAAAGCTGAAACTGACTTATTTAGCTGAAAAGCTAAAAATTTATTGTCTTTTATTTTTGTTGCTAAATTTATCGTCTGAAAATTTTCAACAAAAATTTTCGAACTTGTAGCAACAAGATTTCTAGCAGCGGGGAAAGGCTTTTTACCAACAATTACTTTTTCTTTTATCTGATGCTTCTTTGGCTCAGTCACGACATCTAATGTTATTTGTTTTTCAACTTTGGCAATAACATAGTCATGCACCTTATGCTCAAAGCTCCAGTTAGATGCAATGCTTAATTGGGGAAATTCAATAGCTGAAAAATTATGTAAAGATACGCGCACCCATTGAGTCGAATGCAGCTCATAAGCAATTTTGCCAACAGCAAAAAAAATAAGGAATGTAATGATTCCTAGTATACGCATAATAATTTCTTCATCCCTGAAAAAAATCTTAACTATAATTATGACGCATAATAAAATGAAATCAATAGAAAAGTTAATAATCTCATAAAGTTATGGCTAGCCAGGCATTCCATGTGGTCCTATGGGACCACTTGCGATTACAGCTTGGTAGATAGTTTTTGCATAGCCAGATAATTGAAAACTTTCTTGTGCAACTTAATATTTCCTCTGACTATTCGGCATCCCACAATGGATTTCATCTGATGAATAATTTCAACTTCCAACTCGATCCTTTGATCAATAATCTTCAGCATGCATTTAAAAGGCTTGTTCATCTCAAAGAGCGATAACTTATCGGTATCAAGACATAAAAAAGCAATTCCCCCAATAGAAATGTCATATAGGGAAAAAACCTGAATACCCATATCGGTCTCTACTTCGACGTGACTATCCTGTGGAAAATTCGTAATGCGAGTGCGATTGTAAAATTTATTTGTAAATTTTTTCCACCAAAGGGCAAAACTCATTAATCTATCTCCTTGGTCCTATAGGACCAGATTTACTTTTCGTCGAGGAATTTTTTAAGTCCTTCCACATGTCGAAAATTATCTAAGATCTCTTCGGTTTCTTCCATCGTCAAAATTTTTGTTGAATTCATAACTTCATTTAGTCGGGCAGAAACTTTCTTAA
>QKCN01000109.1 GCA_003245675.1 Bacteriovoracaceae bacterium
ATTGTCTTTCTTTTCTTCTGCTAATTCCAAAATTTTCCCTGGATCAACCAGTAATAGCGAAGAAAATAGGACGGTTAATCCCACCGCAATCTTGATGGTCCAAGTGATTTCAAATTTTTGATCTTCTCCATAAAATCGAAGGCGCAAAATTTTTCCCCAATAGGTTAAAACTTGATTTCCTATTAAAATATATTTCAAGACTATTTTAAGGCATAAATGTGGCAAACGAAAACCAAGAGAAAAAGAGAACCATTTTTCCGATCAAGTACAAATTTTTTGTGGCACTGTTCACAATCTTTCTCGTATTCTTGATCAGTTTTCTCTACTATACCATAAACCTCTTTCTTTCAGATAAAGAAGCTTACGTTTATGAAACCAGTTTAGGGCATGTGGAAACACAAGGTGCCTTTTTAGAAAAATTCTTAAGTACAACCTACAACCAATCTGAGCTTCTCTACAAAAACTTAAAACACATTAACCGCGAAGCTCAATTAGAAATTTTGCAAGCTTTTTCCAACCAGACTAAAGAATTCTCATTATATGATGAATTTACTTATGAGGATAATAGCTTTGTTAATACCTTTTCTTTTGTGGCCCCCCACCTAGAAAAAAATCACCCTAATCTGCGCAAGCTAAAAAGATTCCATCGCACGGTAAACCGCGAACTGCATGATCTTCTCAAAAATGCAGAACCAGGCCTTACGCGCGTGATAAATGAAGAAAAAGTGTATCCTTATTTCTATGTTGCGATTATGGATCATCAAGCTCGCAAAGCTTATGTTTTTCGTTTTCTTATTGAAAATATTTTCAATGAAGTTTTCAAAAACAGTCAGTTCTCCGATATGCTCTTTGACTCTCATGGAGAAATACTCTTTCACTCTCAATCTAATGAAGACAATGAAAAATCTTTTATTGCTTATAAGAGACTTGTTGAGGAAATCTTTGATAAAGACCTAGGGTCTGGAGTAAAAAAAGTTGTCAAAGCAACAGGCGGATTTCTCGTCTCTTTCAAACAGCTTAAGCAATTTGAAATTGCAACGATTTCGGAAGTTTCAGAATCTCAGGCTTTTTCTTTTGCGAAACTCCTGGTCACCAAGGCAATCATTTTTGGTGCAATCTCAGGTTGCATTATTTTAATTGTCTCCCTTCTCTTCTCTCAGACAATTACCTATCCACTGCGCAAACTACTCTCCGGAACAAAAGATCTTTCTGAAGGAAATTTTGAAAGACCGATTACTCTTCGCTCTGGCGATGAACTTGAAAATTTAGCTCAGGCTTTTGATGGTATGCGCGTGCAAATTCGCGACTACATGAAGGAAGTTGTCGAAAAAGGAAGAATGGAAAGCGAATTGGAGCTGGCAAAAAGTGTACAAGACTCTTTTATGCCGGATAACCATATTAAATTTGGCGATGCCACTGGCTATGGATATTATGAGTCAGCTTCCGAATGCGGGGGCGACTGGTGGAATATTGAAAGTTCTCATGACAAACTCTATCTCTTTATCGGAGATGCAACAGGTCATGGTGTTCCCGCGGCGCTGATGACTGCAACGGCCAGCTGCTGTAGCCAAACAATGCTCGACTATTTTTCGCGCAACGAAGATCATGCAATTAGCGCAGCAGAATTGATGAGCTATCTCAATCGCACAATTGCTCATGCCTCCGGTGGAAAAATTCTCATGACTTTTTTCATTGCCATCTTCGATCCGCAAGATATGACAATTGAATACTGTAATGCGAGCCATAATCCTCCACTTCTTTATCGCCACTCAGATGACGAGCCAAGCAAAGGGGATATTGAAATTTTGGCCGACAAAATTGGAAAACGTCTAGGTGATAAACTTGGATCAGAGTATGAGAACGTAAAAATATCAGTTAGTGAGCAAGACGTCATTTTGCTCTACACCGATGGAATTGTTGAAGGCATGAATCCCGAAGGTAAAATGTTTGGCGATCGTCGTTTTATGAAAAGTTTTTATACCAGGGCCAAGCAACACCCTAAAGATATTATTGATGGACTCCTCAAAGATGGAAATAATTTTTTCGAAGGCGTAGAACCTGATGATGATATCACTCTTGTGAGTTTCCGATTCGTTAAGACGGACTTGAAACCACCGGAGCTTCCTCCCGTTTAGTAAAATAAAGCTGTGACTTAACGATGGCCCCCTTAACGGCCTTCATTACAAAGTAATTTTCATGTTCAGAATCCTTTAAAACATGGCCATTAAGCTTGTGTAAATCGCGCACGCGACCACCAATTTTCTTCCCTTCAGGAGTCAAAAATTCAATCCAATCAGCTTCGCAAAGATGATGCCCCCAAACTGGTTGCTTGATCACAATATACTCTTTTTTGGTGTAATCAATGACTTCTCCCACAAAACCATCATGCTGTTTTTCCAGATGTTCATTTTTGAGTTTGCGAAACAAGCTGGAACTTTTGTTTTGTCGAAAATATCCTTTAAAAAGAGCACGTGTGTATTGCTCTTTAAAAGTCAGCCAATCTTCTGCGGATCGACTCTCCCAAAAACGCTCGAGCAAAGGCCAAAGAACCTCACTAGGACGCCCCCGTAAATCAATACGTCCCCAAACTTGCTCCCCCTGAAAGGAATTTACTACATCATCGAGAATTCCTAAATCGCGAACATGGTCCATAAAAGTTCCTCTTTTATTTTGATAAAAGGGAAAATTTTTATGAGCACTTTCTTCACTACTGGCAAGAGCTTGGACATCGTCTTTTCCTTCTGACAACAAAAGCCTTCGACTATAAAAAACTTGTAGCGCACCGAGAACAGGAATTTCTACTTGGCGCGGTATTTTTTTTATAAAACCATCTAACATGCTATGCGAGATTTCAGGGGAAAGAATAAGACGCCGAATTGCAGAACCAAAAGCCTCATTCCACCCCAGCAGTCCTTCACTGTTGTGATTTCCCCAGTTGACCATAAGATCAATTTGTAAAGAGCGAATCTGCTCAACTAACAAGCGGGCCAAGCCTGTATCCAAAATTCTCAGGCAATCTGTATTGCTCTCTAACTCTAAGAGTTCAGCACTGGCTCGCTCAAGCTCCTCTGAGTTGAACAAAAGATCGCATTCTAAGAGAAGTTGTTGCCCTCGCCGCTGAGCCTCTGCATAAAGATCAGGAAGATCCTCTTTTGCAAATACTGGACGAGAGGAAAAATCGCGCAAACACACAATGACTTCTTTCACAAAGGAAGATGGAGGAAAAAACTTATCTTTATCCAAATAGGCGACTAATTGCATTGGGTCCTCACGCGGATAATATTATAGGCTTCAGCCCCTGCAACAAGTGGTAAAGCAATAACTGAAGATGGTTTTGTTCTCTCCAGGCTCTTACCAATGAGATTTAAAATATGTTCAGCTTGGAAAGCGATATTCTCCCCCTGAAAAGGCAATAATTCTAAAGTCTGCCCTAGGTTAAATGAATTTTTTACCTCAATAAACATCTGATTTGTTTCTTGGCTTACCTCCAAAACCATTCCCGCAATTGCATAATCTGATTTTTCACCATTATGTACTCGCTCATCATAAACTGATTCAAGGCCAGCTGAATTTAGCAGATTACCCGTACAAAAATCACGATGCACAGATTTGTCCAACTCTTGTTCAAAATGAACAATTTGTTCCTCTGTGAGATTAGGCGACGAAAATAAAAGATCAATCGCAGCACGATAGGCTTTGGTAACTCCACCCACATAAAGAGCACTTTTCATGCGCCCTTCAATTTTCAAAGAGTGGACCGGAAACTCTTTAAGTAGAGGAAGGGCCCTCATTCCCCAAAGGTCCTTAGAACTTAAGAAAAACCCTTGAGACCTTTCTCCATTTTCGCGTTCCAGCGAATATTCAAAGCGACAACTTTGTGCACAACCGCCCCGGTTGCTATCTCTGCCTTGGGTAAAATTGGAAATAAGACAGTGTCCTGAATAACTCATGCACATAGAGCCATGAATAAAAATTTCAACTTCCAATCCTGCCTTCGCTGCGATTTGAGAAGATTCCTGTAGACTCAGTTCCCTTCCCAAAACAATTCGGCAAACGCCCTGTTCTTTCCAAAAAAGGGCACTTTCATAGTTAAGGCAACTGGCTTGCGTCGAAAGATGAATAGGGATTTTTGAAAACTTGCGGACCTGACGTAAAACACCTAAATCTGCCACGATCACAGCATCTACTTGCGATTTTTCCAGAAAAGCCAAAAAATCATCCAATCCCTGCATGTCTTCATCGTGCAAAAAAGCATTGAGCACAACATAGACCTTTCTTCCCCGTTTATGAGCAAATTCCATAGCTTGTTCTATTTCAATACGCGAAAAATTCTCCGCCGCACTTCTTAGGCCATACTCTTGGCCTCCTAAATAAACAGCATCCGCACCATACAAAATGGCCGTTTTTAATTTTTCTAAATTGCCTGCGGGGCTTAAAATTTCTGGTTTTTTCTGCAAAAGACTCCCCATTTTTTGGACGCTTAATGACTTTCCATCTATAATACTGCTACTAGCAATTTTTCAAGAGGAAAGGCCCTCATTATGAGAAAAAAAATTCTAATTTTTGGCTCTCTTATTTTTATTGCAGGAGCTTTATTTTATTATCTCTCCACACTGGAGAAGAATTACCCTCTTCCCTATTATTTTACGGAAAACACCCTTCCCTCACTGGAACTGATGGATGATGAGCGAGAAATTCAGATATTAATTATTGGCGACAGTAGTGCCCAAACTCTCTTTCGCTATAGAGAGATGCTCAGTGAAGCAATGTCTGAAGACCTGTTGAAAAGAATCAATGTGGCACTCCTCACCCCCTCTCCTGGCGAAGGACTCCATAGAACTCTCAATAAACTCAGACAATTAAACCCACTTCCTCCTGTTATTATCTACCAAGGGAGTGGTGAAGAAGAAGTTGAATATCGCTTTGCTACAAAAGACGGCAAGAAAATTCTCAACAACTTTAAAAAGGCAAAAGATCCGTACTTAGCCACACTATTACACTTTTTTCCCTGGACCTCTCCTTTTATTTTCAAAAACCACGAACTAGTTCCTCTTTCCCAGAAGATCAAAAATACGACCTTTCATTTGAAAGATGACGCTCTTATGCAACGTATCCCCATCCATTACCAACTCTATGCCTATGAACTCAAAGAACTCGTTGATTTTGTTCGCAAAAAAAATAAAAATATTCTACTCATCACATCCCCAATCAATCATGATACCCCTCCTCAAAAAACATGTGCTCCGGCAAAAAGCTCAGAAACGGAGACCCTTATCGAAAGAGTTAAATCACTAATTAAAGAAAAAGACCTCAAACAAGCCTATAGTGAGCTAAAACAAAATCTAGATATCATTCAATCACATGCTGGACTTTTATTTTTGATGTCAAAAATATGTTTAAGCACCGGAAATAAAGAAGAAGCTATTAAATACGCTCAACTGGCAGACTCACAAGAGTGTGGCCGCTGGAGAAGCAATAGCGTCTACAACCAAATCATGAGAAATGTGTCCCAAGAAGAAGAAATTCCTCTTTTTGATTTTGCTAAAATCATAGAAGCAGAATGGGGTAATAACACAACATTTATTGACAAAACTATCGTACAGCCGCTCTATTACGAGCGCGCCATGAAAAACATAGGCGAATACCTGAGGAAACAACTCGGGTATTAGGAGCTTTTTGTCTCCTTTTTTCCAAAGTGACACCAAAAGGAGTCCTAATGGCGCCAATTAGCCATGCTAATTCATTATCCTCAGCCGACAAACTTGGCACAGATCTAGCAATAGTAATAAATGTGACAGTCAAGAGGCAAACACGGAGGTTGGCCCTATGAAAAGTCTTAGTAAAATCATATTTGTTTTAGCACTTGCAATTCTAGCAAGCTCTTGTGCAAGCACCGGCAGGGACGCCGATGCAGATTTCAACAAAGGATTGGCCTTTAAAAACAGAATGGCCCATGTTGAACGTTTCCAAGGAAGGAGGTGACAGTCGATTTAATCGACATTCATCATAAAACTCTCTCTCTCTCTCTCTCTCTCAAAAAAAAGAGGCCCTCAGTCGAGGGCCTCTTCTTTTATTTAGGCTACTATTTTTTTTTATTGCTCAAAACAAGCTTCAATCTTAGTTGTGACTTCTTTTTCCATAAGGCCTTGCGATAATGAAATTTCCTTCACCAAAAGCTCGCGGCATTGGTCCAACATCTTCTTTTCCCCAAAGCTCAATTTCTTGGTATTTTTTAACAAAAACAAAGATCGCAAAACATCAGCAATTTCCAATAAAGAACCACTCTTTACTTTAAGCATATAATCGCGATAGCGACGATTCCAAGTAGAAGTATCGAGCTTTACTTCGTGATCTTGTAAAAGCGTAAATACTTCTCCGACTTCTTTTTCTTCAACGAGGGAGCGGATTCCATCTTTAGTACAAGTCGGCATCATGACCTTCATGCCATTGCTAACAAGCTTGATGATGTAAAAAGATTGAGTTGCTTCACCCATCTCCTTCACTTCGACATCACAAACTTGTCCGACACCATGGGCCGAGCAAACAACATAATCTCCAATATTAAACATAGAACCTCCCAAAAATTTTATGCATACCTAAATTCGCAATAGCTTAAAGAAATGCATAAAAACTCTGACATAAAATAACGCACCTTGTTATTTTTTTCAATGAAAAATCTTTAACTATGTAATTTATTCAGAATGGAAATCCTCCCAAAAAAAATGGAAAGGCTTTTTAAACCTTTCCATTATATTTATTTAAATCTGTCGTTCAACAGCTATTAATGCCTTGAAATTACTTCGTTTTTCTCAAAAAAATAGGACACTTCGCGATCTGCTGAAGTAATGGAATCAGAGCCATGCACCGCATTTTGCTCCAAGCTCTTAGCATAAAGCTTACGCAAAGTTCCCTCGGCAGCTTCTTGAGGATTTGTCGCCCCCATGATCTCTCTATTTTTTTGTACTGCATTCTCACCTTCTAGCACCATTAACATAACAGGACCAGAAGTCATGAAAGAAACCAGAGAAGAGAAAAAAGGCTTGTCTTTGTGCTCAATATAAAACCCCTCAGCTTTTTCTCTATTAAGATGGGTCATTTTAGCAGCAGAAATGCGCAATCCTTCTCTTTCAAAACGAGTAATGATGTTGCCAATATTATTATCAGAAATTGCATTTGGCTTAATAATACTAAGAGTTTTCTCAATCATTTATATGCTCCAATTTACAGTGCTTCTAAACACCTATATGAACTATCTGCCGCCCTTTTGCAAGACTTCTGCGACTTTTTCTCCTATTTCTGATACCGTTTTAGCCACAGAAATTCCAGATTCTTCCAAAAGCTTAATTTTAGCAGTCGCAAGCTCTTCTTCATCTTCAACAAGAATGCCAGCCCCACTATGACCGTAACTAACTGCTTTTCCTTGATCTACACCAGCAATAAGGGAAATGACGGGCTTAGAAAAATTATTTTTGATCCACTGAGCAGCCTCATTTTCAACTGTGCCGCCACGCTCACCGATCATGACAACAGCCTCTGTACCCTCATCCAAAGAAAAAAGTTTTAGACAATCGATAAAATCAGTCCCAATCAGATAATCGCCCCCAATACCAACACAACTGGATTGGCCAATTTCTCTTTTGGTCAACTGATATACTGCTTCATAAGTGAGAGTTCCCGAACGAGAAATCACTCCGACCTTTCCAGGCATAAAAATATGACCTGGCATAATTCCAACCTTACTTTCACCCGGAGTAATAATCCCCGGAGAATTAGGCCCCACAAGACGTGAAGTGGAGCGACTCAAAGCTGTTTTAACTTTAAGCATATCATGAAGAGGGATTCCCTCTGTGACTGTCACAATTAACTCAATATTAGAGTCAATACATTCCAATATCGCATCTGCTGCTTCATGGGGCGGAACGACGATAAGAGCGGCATTGGCCCCTGTTTTTCGGACAGCTAAATCAACCGTATTAAAAACAGGAAAACCTTCATGAACAGTTCCCCCTTTGCCTGGAGTCACTCCTCCAATGAGGTTTGTTCCATAATCTCTCAATTGCAAAGAATGAAAACTTCCCTGCTTTCCTGTCAAGCCAATAGTCAAAAGTTTTGTATCGCGGTCAATCAAAATTCCCATTATTTCGACTCCCCTTTCGGTCGAGCAGCAACGAGACTCGATTTGGCTTTGAGTAATTCTTTATTTTTGGTTTTAAGTCCCTTCACTTTTTCATCTCTCTCTTTTTTGGCCTTACTATCATCCTCTAAAGAATCGAGATCTCCTAAAGAAGCACTCACTGCCTTTTGCACAACATCATCAAGATCTTGCGCAAAGATAGGCTTCATACCTGCATCAATGAGAATCTTTTTTCCAATGCTCATACTGGAACCTTCCAAACGAACAATCACCGGAATCGAAAAAGCTTTTTCCTCAAAGACATTTGCAAGTACACGAGCCACCCAATCACAACGAGTGATGCCACCAAAAATATTCACTAACAAAACTTCAGAAGACTCATCACTTGTTAAGAGTCGAATAGCCTGAGTCAAAGACTCTTCTGAAGTATTACTGCCAATATCAATCATCGCTCCAGGGCTTCCGCCAGCAGCGCTCAACATATCAATTGTGGCAAGGGCCAAACCAGTTCCATTAACAAGGGCCGCAATATTGCCATCCATTTTAATGACATCAAGATCAGCAGCACAAGCTTCCTGGGTAAAGCGATCAACACAATAATCACTCTGTCCACAAAAACGATGGAGGGATTCTTGCCGATAAAGGGCCGTTCGATCAATAGACAACTTGGCATCCAAAACCCTAAACCCTTGTCCTTCTGCCAAACCAACAGGATCCAATTCAAGCTTCAAACAATCAAAATCGAGAAAAAATTGATATATAATATTCAAACAATCATAAAAATTATCAATTAACTGAACATCTTGAATGCCCATTGCATAAGCAATTTTGCGCGCAATAAATAAAGGAAGAACCTGATGGGACGCTTCAAGAAAAACCTCGACTTCAACGAGATCATCTGTAGAAACCTCAGTTTCTTCTGTGACTTCTCCAGAATGCTCTTCGGAATTCACTTCATTTTCAACAAGTTCCTTATCTAGGACATCGCCAATACGAGATCTTTTGGTCGCCTTGCAGAGAATTCCTCCAGTCTTTCTGTCGATATGAAATCCCAAAGTAAACTCATTTATAACTTCAACCCACTCTTCAACAATGACTTCTTTGAGAACAGTAAACTCTTCTCCAAAATGCTTAGATAAAAAATCTTGGCTAAAGAGTCGCCCAGCAAACTCTTCAACTTCAACTAAAGAACGAGCTCTAAATACATAAGGGCTTCTGGCTGTTTTAATACCAAACAGCTGAGGCTTTATAGCCCAAGAATGCCCACCAATTTTTTCTGCAATAACGCGAGCTTCTTCCACACTTTTAGCGACGTCTCCCCTAGGGATATCTAAGCCTCTCTGTTTCAAAAGTTCCTTTGCCTGATATTCTAGCAAAATCACCAGCATCTCCTCAAAAAACGATTTAAGGAAATTTATTACATGCTCTTTTCAGATACTAGGAACACAGTGTCAAAACAGTGAAAAAAGTCCCATGTCGACTACGCAGAGTGTTAGAAAGCATCTCATATGCTAAAAGTTCATGGCACTGTTTACCATTATATGTAGTTTTGCTAAGATGCCAGAAAATTGAGCAACCAAAACAAAGGAATACGGATGGAAACCCTTAAAATTGCAAAAGATTGGGCCCAAAATACTTATTTCGAACAAGCAGATAGAAACGAAATTCAAAGACTAATTGATGAAAACAATCAAAAAGAAATTGAAGACCGCTTTTATCGCGATTTGGAATTTGGGACAGGTGGCCTTCGCAGCATTGTTGGAATGGGACGCAATCGCATGAATAAATACACTGTGCGCAAAGCAACTCAAGCTCTGGCAACAACTCTACTCAAAGAAAAATCCAATCCAAAAGTTGCAATTTCCTATGATTCTCGCAATATGTCAGAAGAGTTTGCCAAAGAAACAGCTTCAGTCATGGCGGCCAATGGGATTATTGCCTATATTTTTGACCGCCTCAATCCCGTGCCCCTACTTTCCTTTTCTACCCGCTACCATAAAGCTGATGCTGGAATTATGATTACCGCTAGCCATAATCCTCCAGCCTATAACGGCTATAAGGTTTATTGGAATGATGGTTGCCAAGTCACCCCTCCTCACGATCAAAATATTATCGACTGCTATAATAAACTCGAAAACTGGAATGAAATTAAATTCATGGACTTTGAAGCCGCCCTTAAGGAAGAACGCATTCGCTGGGTTGGCGATGAAGTCTATAATGCTTATCACAAAATGCTCAACGAAAATGTCATCAATCCCCAAATGTGCCAAAATGACGGTGACAAAATCAAAATCGTCTATACGGCCATCCATGGTACAGGCAATATTCCTTGCCTTAGAGCGCTCCAAGAAATGGGCATTAAAAATGTTTGGGATGTTCCTGAGCAAAGAGAACCCGACACCAAATTCTCTACGGTAAAATCGCCAAACCCAGAAAATCCTGCAGCATTAAAGCTGGCCGTCGATTTGCTAAAAGAAAAACAAGCTGATATTGCCTTTGGAACCGACCCCGATGCCGACCGCCTTGGCGTTGCGGTAAGCCACAAAGATGGCCAAATTTATTATCTCAGTGGCAATCAAATTGGCGTGCTTTTACTGGACTACATTTTGAGTTCTTTGAAAAAGCAAAATCGTCTTCCTAAAAACCCACTTGTCTTAAAATCAATTGTGACCTCAGAACTTCAAACGGAAGTTGCAAATCACTATGGTGCCCAAATGGAAAACGTCCTGACTGGTTTCAAATGGATTGGTCAGCGCATGACTCAAATTCAAGAAAATAATTTGGATCTTCAATATGTGTTCGGCAGCGAAGAATCCTTTGGCTACCTCGGACATCGCGAAGTAAGAGACAAAGATGCCGTCAATGCAACAGCTCTTGTCGCAGAAATGGCCCTGGCGCACAAACTTCAGGGCAATACTTTAATTGATGCTCTTCACCAAATTTTTGAGCGACACGGCTATTTCCAAGAGGGACTACTCTCTCTTGATTTTGAAGGAGCAGAAGGCGCGAACAAAATTACACGCATCATGGAAAGTTTCCGTAATGGCCTATCACAGAATAAAGCTCCAACCATTTGCGGCGAAAAAATTACGCGCGTAGAAGATTATAAAACTCAAATGCAAAATAATGTTGCCGCAGGAACAAGTGAAGCAATTAATCTTCCAGCCAGTAATGTTATTGCCTACGTATTAGAGTCAGGCACAAAACTTTTTCTTCGCCCCAGTGGGACCGAACCAAAAATTAAATTTTACATAATGATTAAAGAACAAAATGGAAGCCTCATCGAAAGAAAAGAAAAGGCAACTAAAAGACTTGAGGAATTCAAGTCGTATTTTAGTGATGAATCCAATAAAGCTTAAAAGGGATAAACAGGAAATGGAAAAGAATCTAGCTATTGTACTTGTCAGTGGAGGTATGGACTCTCTAGCCTGTGCCGCTATTGCGAAAAAAGAAAATGAAGAACTTGCCTTTCTTCATCTGAACTACGGCCAACGCACGGAAAGTAAGGAATTAGAATGCTTCCACGCAATTGCCGATCACTATCATGTCAGTCAAGAGCTGAGAAAAGTCATTGATTTGAGTTTTCTTTCGCAAATTGGAGGAAGTTCTTTGACCGATAAAAATATCGAAGTCAAAGATTACAAAGGTGATTCAGGAGAAATTCCAGACAGCTATGTTCCTTTTCGCAATACCATTATTCTTTCTTTTGCTGTTTCTTGGGCCGAAGTATTGGGAGCCAAACGCATTTATATTGGCGCCGTCCACGAAGACTCTTCCGGCTATCCAGACTGTCGCCCATCCTTCTATAAAGCTTTTACGCAAGTAATTAAAGAAGGTACTAAAAATAATGATATCAGTATCGTGACTCCTGTGATCTCCATGAGCAAAGATCAGATTATTAAGACTGCTGCTGACATGGGGGCGCCCTTAGAAAAAACTTGGTCTTGCTATGCCAAAGAAGATAAAGCTTGTGGCGTCTGCGATTCCTGCGCTTTGCGCCTACGTGCTTTTGAAAAGATCAAAATGGAAGATCCCATTCCTTATGCCAAACGGCCCAAATATACTTAAAAAAAAGCCCCTTTAATCAAGGGGCTTTTTTTTAATATAACTCAACAAAATCGCCTTCAGTAACAGAGCCCCCAGAATGCAAAATAGCAATTGCACCATCGGGACCAAAATAATCGACAATCTCTAAGGTTCCTTTGACTTCACCTTTAGAAACACCTAAAAGGGCCCCCGTCTCAGGATCATAGATTTCCTTACCCTCGGTCATAACACGAAGTACATCACCAACATTCAAACCAGAACGTCGACCGGCATTAATATATATCTGGCTGCCAATAATTTTAGCAACTCGTCCACGCCAATCCATCTTGGCCGAAAGCTTCACAATGGTAGGAAGAGTTTTGCGAACTGCAACTTGAACACTATAGCGCAATAATTCTTGACGATAGGCTAGAGCCTCTTCTCTTTGATCTGAAAAAAGCTTGAAGTTTTTGTCATCAACACTTGCAGAAAAGGTTTTTGTAAGAATTTCCTTAACTGAGCTCACATCAAAAAGTCTCAGTTCAATCGCCGCTTCGGCATAAGATTTTGTTTCACGCACAAGGCCGATTTCATCAGTACGTTGCCGAACACGCGCTTCCTTAATTCTTCCAAAAAGTACAAAATTAATCCCCGTTAACTTTGCCTTTCGAGCAAGCTGAGAAAGTTTAATCCCGCCTCCTGCAAAAATTTCCTTAGAGCTTCCAAACATTTTTTCTGCATCTGTATCCAGTACAAAAACACCTGTCTTTAATAATTCTCTTCGAAACTCTTCTGTTGCAACAATAGCAATATCATCTCCGCCATAGGGCGATTCATTGAAAAAAGACAAAAGGGCCACTTTCTTTTTGATTAAAGAAATATTCTTACTTCCAACCATCTCTTGTGAGCGACGAGTTCCAGTACGATCTCTTTTTATGACCTCTTGTGAGCAAGATAAAACTGACGCGAACAACAAAAAGCTTAGCAGAATGGGCATTAGTTTATTCATCATTCAGCTCCTCCATCTTTTTCCTGTGTTTCGACTTTCTCAGTAATGGCCGGAGCTGTTTTTTGCTTAACAAATGCAAAACTCCAAGTTTTATCGCGTTTATTAAGGTCCGTTATACTATAGCCATTTGCTAATTCTTGTCCCTTTATACTTTCAAACCAAGTAAACAGCTCTTGCCGATCACCAATAAAAAGCAAATTATAAAGCAAATTATTGACTACTTTTTCTTCGATATTGAGTTTTAAATAAAAGCGCAGCCCTAAATTTTGTAGTCGCTCAACAACGATATCTGCATCTTGCACGTTTTCGATGCCTGCAAAATTCACAGGAACGGCCAACATCTTATTTTCACTAGTAGCTAACTTTTTCTTAATAGAACCCAAAATTGGAGCAACAAGTCGATATAGTTCATTCAAAAGAGGTGTTTTAAAAGCTGTACCATCTGCACTATTGTATTTTTTCTTGCTAACCGCAAAATCATCGCCCCATATTATTCTACGCGAAGCTAAATCCCACAAAGTAGCTCCTCCCTTTGCCTTGGTCTCAACGCTAAAAAGTGTTCCCTCTTTTTTGAGCCCCATTTCAACATCCAGTTTTATGCGTAGTAAATTCTCCCCCAGTAACCCCACTTCATGGCCGTCTAATTTACGCAAGAGTTCTTCTTCTTTTTCCTTTTGATCCCATATAGGTATTATTTTTTTGTCCTTAATTCCAAGCTCTTGTAATTTTTTAATCCATCCTTCTAAAAGAGTCTGCTTAACTTCTTCTTGGCCTTTAATGCCAAAGCTACTCCAGTCTCCTCCTCGTGCACTCAAATCCAAAATGACAAACAAAGATTCTTCAACCTTAATTCCAACATTACGTCCCATCATTTGGTGATATACATTATTGATGTAATTGCGATCAACAGTTGCCTCAATTGTAATATTCCAAAGAAGAGAGCGAGGTGCCGCTCTTCTCATTTTTTTAGAAATTTTCCATTTCTTAATTCCGGACGGGAGTCCATAAAAGGCATATTCTTGTGCAAGGTGAAGTTGGCGCATTTTCATTTCAAATTCTTTGCGTTGAGCTTCTGAAAGATCATCACCTTCTTTAAATGTTTCTTCCTCTTTTGCTTTTTTGACTTCAGCAAAATGTTCCTCAAATTTAAGATTATAATTTTCCCAAAATCCATCAACATTGTAGCCAAGTTCTTTAAGAACCTTGCTATAAATATCCTTCGTGGCACTGTAAAAAAGTTGCTTTTTTATTAAAGGAACCTTGTCGTCTTCATGGGCATAAAAACTGCCTTCGCCTTTAATATAACTCTCTGCCCATAAATTTCCCCAAGCTGTCGCCAATAAAACTAAGCCTATTATCCAAAAATTCCATTTCATATCTACACCTGATAAATTTATTTATATCTTATCTTACTGCCATTCCAAACTTGGAGCAAGCGCTCTATCCTTCTGTACCAACTAAAAACTTAACGCAATTTTCTTGAAATAATTCGTTCACACGAGCGGCCAATTGGGGCGAAGGGGACACTAAGTGCTCCTCGGCCAAATCGAAAAAGGCTTGCCCTTGTTTGTTTTGAAAAACAAGGTGAACAGGAACGGCCCCTCGATAACTCAAAATAAGGCTACGCAAGCGCTCTAATTTGCGAGTATTCAAACTCTCTAGATCGAGTGAAATTCTAACCCCAGAAATTTTATCATCAATTTGCTCTTCTAATTTTTGGACCTTTTGAGGGTAAAATGAACGAGGAGACTCGGCCATATTGGCATAGCCCGTAACCAGCACAGGCTCATCAGAACTCAAAAATTCATGATAATTTTCAAAAACTTTGGGGAACACCACGCATTCAATTTTGCCAAAAGTATCTTCTAAAGTGGCAAAGGCCATTTTATCGCCTTTTTTGGTCAAGATTGTGCGACTTTGCACAAATTGGCCACCCAGCACAAAATCCATATGGTTAGGATTACGGGCCTTGCGGTCGGTTGGCTCAAAAGGTTTTTCTTCAAATTCCATTTCCTGAAGCTTGCCAATATTCATAGACACAACTTCTTTTAACATGGCCGCATACTTATCTAAGGGGTGTCCCGAAACATAGATTCCCATGAGCTCTGCTTCAAAATTGAGTTTTTCCTTGAGATCAAAGTCTTCCGTCTCTATCACATCAACTTTATGTTGTTCTTCTTGCTCCCCCGTTAGAAAACTATCAAACAAAGAAGCTTGTCCCAATTCTCTTTGCGTTTGCACTTTTTGAGCATAGGCTACAATGATTTCCATATTATCAAGAAGAGTTTTGCGATTATAAGATTCACAAGAATCAAAAGCTCCCACCTTGATCAAAGCTTCTAAAACCCTTTTATTCACTTGATGTAAATCAACACGCAAACACAAATCCAAAAGTCCTTGATAAGCTCCTTTCTCCTCTCGCTCTTTTAAAATGGTACGTACTGCATTTTCGCCAACACCTTTAACGGCCCCCATGCCAAAGCGAATAGAGTCTCCCACCACATTGAACAACCAAATAGATTCGTTAATATCAGGAGGCAAAATATCAATTCCACAGGCTTTCGATTCTGCAATATAAGTCGTGATCTTGTCAGTGTTGCTCATCTCCGTACCCAAAAGAGCAGCAAAGAAAGGACCAGGATAATAGTTTTTCAAAAAGGCCGTTTGATAAGCAATATAGGCATAGGCAACAGCGTGCGATTTGTTAAAACCGTATTCTGCAAATTTGGCCATAACATCAAAAAGAGTCGACGCTTTTTCCACATCAAAATTATTTTTCTTCGCTCCTTCGCAGAAAATTTCCTTATGACGGATCATTTCCTTTTCTTTTTTCTTACCCATAGCACGGCGGAGCATATCAGCTTGACCTAAGCTATAGCCGGCAATAATACGCGCAATGTTCATCACCTGTTCTTGATACACCACAATGCCATAAGTATCTTTGAGCACCGGAATCAATTCATTAAAGGGGTAATCGGGATCCTGACGGCCATGTTTTCTTTCAATAAAGTCATCCACCATACCGGAACCTAAAGGACCAGGACGATAAAGGGCATTGATCGCGGTAATATCATCTAAAGTATCTGGTGAAATACGGCTACAAAGATCCTGCATCCCCGAAGATTCGAGCTGGAAAACACCAATGGTTTTGCCTTCCGAAATCAAGTCATAAACATTCTTGTCTTCGACATCAATATCTTCGATGCGAAAATTGGCATCAAAATCTCGCTGAATAAACTTACAGGCATTTTTTATCACCGTTAAAGTCTTAAGACCTAGAAAGTCGAACTTCACAAGGCCAATAAGCTCCGCATAGTTTTTGTCAAACTGGATAACCTGCTCGCCCTCACGCCCCTTCATCAAAGGACAATACTCAACCAAAGGCTTATTCGTAATAACAACACCAGCAGCGTGAATACCAGCATGACGATAGAGATTCTCTAAACGCTCTGCCACTTTAAAAATTTGGCGCACTTTGGGATCACGCTCAATCATCTCTTCCAGCTTAGGCTCTTGCTCCCTTGCCTTTTTGAGATTCATCTTAGGGTCTTCCGGAATTAATTTAGAAATAACATCAGCTTCAGCATAAGGAAGATCATAAGCGCGGCTCACATCTTTGATCACCGCCTTAGCCTTTAATTGCCCGAAGGTCACAATCTGCCCTACTTTTTCCGTGCCATATTTACGAGTCACATAATCAATCACTTCGCCGCGACGATCCTGACAAAAATCCACGTCAAAGTCGGGCATAGAAATACGTTCTGGATTGATAAAACGTTCAAAAAGTAGATTGTAAGGAAGAGGATTAATATCAGTAATTTTCAAAGAATAGGCAACCAACGAACCGGCACCAGAACCACGCCCTGGCCCCACTGGAATATCATTCTCCTTACTCCAAGTAATAAAATCACTCACGATCAAAAAGTATCCAGGAAATCCCATGCGAATGATCATTTCCACTTCATCTTCCAGTCTTTCCCAGTAAGCAGGTTCGAGCTTTTCCTTCCAATCTGGCTCTTGTACAATTTTTCGAAATTGAGGACCCGCAAAACGCTCTTTCAAACCTTCGCGACTCAGACGGCGAAAATAATCATCTACCGTTTCACCTGAATCGATTGGAAAATCAGGCAAAAGATAAATAGTCTTGCCTTCTTCGTCAGTCCACTTGATCTCCACATTGCACTTTTCTGCAATTTTTAAAGTATTGTCACAAGCATCGGGAACTTCAGCAAAGCTTTCACGCATTTCCTGTGGACTCTTGAGGTAAAACTCATTCGAAGTAAACTTCATGCGCTTTTCATCTGCTAGTTTTTTTCCCGTTTGAATACAAAGCAAAACTTCCTGAGCATAAGCATCTTCAGAAGTCAGATAGTGGCAATCATTTGTTGCCACCAGGGGAATATTAAGTTCGCGTGCCGCTGCAATAATTTTCTTATTGGCAATCTCTTGTTCGGGCAGTCCGTTTTTTTGAATTTCTAAATAAAAATCTTCACCAAAAAGTCCGTGTAAGCGAGAAATAGATTTATAAGCTTTTTCATCAAGGCCACGATAGAAATAATTGGCGACCTCTCCCCCAAGGCAGGCAGTCATACAAATAAGCCCTTCGCTATACTGCTGCAGAAGTTCCCAATCGATGCGTGGTTTATAATAAAAACCTTCTAAAAAAGCCGCTGAAACGAGGCGATAAAGGTTTTTCAGTCCCACTTCATTTTTGCAAAGTAAAACAAGATGGAAAATGGAGTGGCGTCCCTCCTCCTGATCCTGTGAATCAATATTATCAACCTGCATATTTTGGCCGCCTTTATCAAAGCGACTTCCTGGAGTGAAATAAAACTCACAACCAATGATGGGTTTCACGCCCGCAGACTTTGCCTGCAAATAAAAATCAATCGTCCCGAACATATTTCCATGGTCAGTCATGGCCACTGCCGGCATATCGTATTCTTTAACTTTTTCAAAAAGGTCATTGAGCCGAATGGCCCCATCGAGAAGAGAGTACTGGGTGTGAAGATGCAAGTGAACAAAACTCATGCGCGCTGCTCCAAAATATTACGGCAAATAGGTGCGCATTAAAGCATTTTTTGAGCAATTTTTAAAGGGCCAGGGAACAAAAAAGGCCCTGTAAAAACAGGGCCTTAGTGTTTATTTTTTTAATATTCTTTCTGGTAATCGCGTTTATAACTTTTCAGGTCATCAATTAGCTGATTTAGCTCCTGGGGATGACGTTTTTGCTTCTCGTATTCCCCCTCCAAAGAGCGGGTAAAACTATCAGATGCAGGCCCACGAGACTGAGATAATTCCTTAATTAGGCTAGCCAATTCAGATTCTTTAAGACTGGGTTGAACCGAACTAATCTCTCGTTTTAGCTCTTTGGCAGGACGTACAAGATTTTTGTCATGAGAACCTTTTCCAAAAACACGAATAATTCCCAAATCTTTTTGACCCTGATGTGAAGTAGGAACAGAAGCAATAGAGCGGCCTTTATCCGTTTTAGTACGACTCAAGAAAATAATTTTCCCAGGAGTTGTCACTTTTGTTTCCGCCGAAGGCCCTAAAACTGAGGCAATCTCACGCTTCACCTCTGTCGCCTTGAGCTCATCTTTTGCTCCCTTAAAATCAAAAACTCCATGAGAAGCAAAAACGGCCGTCGCTTCTTTAAAAGTTTCAGCTCCTGCAAAAGTAGGAGTTCGCGGGAGTGAATTATCATAGGAATCATCCACAAAAGAAAAATGACCATCAGAAACAGCAACTGAAGCTTCAGGCACAAGCGGATTCAAAAATCCAACCTCGCCCTCCAAAACCAAAAGCTGACTTTTCTTGGCAATCGAATCGAAACTCAGAACAAAATGATCTTTCTGATAAAGTGCGGAGCTATTCGCCGTATTCACTTTAAAAGTGGAGACTGAATTAAAAGAGCGAACAAAAATAGTTCCTGTTTTGAGATCAATTTCTTCTCCCAAAAACTTAACCCCTGTTCCCGCAGATAGATGGTAAAGATGATCATCATAGTCCTTAAAACTCATAAAAGAGTCTTCGGAGACCATCAATTCCGTTCCCAAAGGAAACTCTGCTCCTTGCGTAACGGCCACCGTTTTGCCTCCCCAAAGGGCGAAACAACTCCCCTCAACCCGATCAACCTTTATGGAACTCGATGCCCACAAAGAAAAAGAAAGGAATAAGGAAAAACAAGCAACACTAAGCCGCATCAGGCTTAAACTTTTCTCTGATTTCTTCATAATGACCACTCAAAATTTTCCATTCATTAGTATTTCTATACTTGAGGCGAAACTCCTCAACTGTTTTATAAAAAGATTCAACCTTTCCTTCCTTCAACCACGCAAGAGCACGCCATAATTTTGCCTTACGGAAAAAAGCTGAAGTCGGATATTTTTCAATCATGGAATCAAGATATCTCACGGCAAGATTATTGTATTTGCTGGTCTTGTAAGCTGAAAAACCTGCTTGATAATAAATGCGATCATTCACAACGCTATCTTTTCCATACTCTTGAATTAAAGTATTGTAATAGTAAGACGCTTGAACATAATCACCTGTTTTAAAGCTATGATCACCGAGCATACTTAATTGCTTGGGAGACCATTTGAAAACATTTTGCTTCACCACTTTTTCGGCAACTGGATCGGCAGGAGAAAAACTAGCAATATTGCGTCCCTTTGAGGTGCTCATTTTTTGCCCTAACTTTATCTGAAGAAAGTTTTTCTCTGTTTCAATGCTTTGCAACTTAAACTGCAAGTCACTCAATTGTGCTTTCAACTGAATATTTTCTCTAGCTAACTGCAGAGCTTTGCTCTCATATTCTCCAACGTGTCGAGCTTGCATTTTAAATTTTTCACCAATATCTGTAGTGGTAAAAACAATGCCCAAAACAGCTACAGAAACGCTAAATACAATAAATGTTTTCATGAAAGCCACCTATCCTTTTCCTTAAGCTTACAAAACACCTCAACTGCTTATCGACGAAATGAGAAATAACTTTAGCCAAATGTTTTATCTGAATTTCTTACACTCTAAGGTTTTTAAATTGCTGCAAGGCGGCAATAGTGATAAAAGTCTGTACTCAAAATGTAGGGGTTGTAATGAAATATTATTTAGTGTCCATTTTTAGCTTGATCAGCTTTAGTGCTTTGGCCGGCATCAATCCTTTTACCGTCCAAACTCAGCTTTACTCTATCTTCGAAGAAAATACCCGCAATGCAAATGAGCTCTTTTATGAAACAACTGGCTTCTTTCAGTATTGGGATGCCGAGAAAGGAAAAGGCATATTGCGCGAAGATAAAAAACAAAAACAAAAAGTCCCTGTGGCACTCTTTGAAGCTCAACAAAAATTGGCCAGATCAGTCTTCACAACCAAACAAACTTATGATCTCCCTAATCAAGCTTCTAGTCTCGAGCGTAGCTATATGGAGGAAGCTGGTACTGCATTTTTAGTAGGACAAGACCTGGTTTTGACCAATGAACACGTTCTTGTTTATTCCAAAGTAAAAGGCTGTGGAAATTTTTCAATAAAAACAAATCCTATCCCCCTTGAACTTGCCAATTCCTTACCCTTCCCTGTTGCGGCCAAGAAAAGTTTCTCCTTTTCTTGTGACAAAGTTCTCTTCTGTGATTACGACAACGACTTTTGCCTTATTAAAATGAAAAAAATAAAAATGAAGTATAAGGACCATGGACGGAAAAAGAAAATTCAGGTTTCTCTAGGTGATCTTTTTTCTCCTCTAAGTCTAGACATACGCGGTGTTTCGCAATCGGGTGAAACTTTTTCTTCGATCTCCAATGCCTTGAGCAAAGGGATTCAAGGAAGTGCCGCAACTGGGCTTTCAGAAAGCACTCGTCTCATTACTCGACAAGGCGACACACAGGCGACTCAAGCAACAACTCATTATTTTCACACCGTCCCTATTTTTAAAGGTTCTTCCGGCTCCCCTTTATTTGACTCCAATGGAATTGTGGTTGGCATCAACAAAGCCTGCAATCAAGCGCGCTGCTATGGCCCTCAATGCATTAATCTAGCTACGCCAACATATATTATTTACAACATCCTCAATGAGCAGCTTTCAGATCAAGATTTTGCGCAAATTAATTGGAGATATTGAAATTCCAGCCACTTAGTGGACAGGAAAAAGATTCCATTTCCACAGATTCATTAATGATTTTTGCTCCCCTGCCGAAAAGCTTGTGAATAGCTTCTATAAAAAAGAAGCAATAAAACACCCAAAGGGGATCTCATTATGAGAATTTTATTTCTAATTTTATTCTTGTTCGTCACAATATTGCCTGCTGCTGTCTTAGCAGTGGAAAACGGAAGAGCGCCAGCTGTTGAACCCATCATTTACTTGGAACCAGATCCAAATAACGGAGTTCAACCAACAGCAACTATCCCCTATCATCACAGAGAAATGGCCGAAACAGAAGCTTCTGGTTTTTTTGCGAAACTCGTTTATGGCTTAACTCTCTTTTTAGGACTTCCTTTCTTCCTTTGGTTTATGTTTAAACAAACCATCACCGAAAATACTTCTGTCTTAAAAGACGATCTCGATGCTTACGATGAGGAAAACAGTGACCTTTCCAATGTCGTCCAATTTAAGCGACGTGATGTCAGCAAAACAGAAGAAGCATCTAAGCAAGACGAAAAAGAGCACAAAAAAGCGTCTTAGTTTTCCTCTAAAACGACAATGCCTGTTTTCTCACTTTTCTGGTAGAAAAGACCAGTTTGCAAGTTCTTCTTGTTTTCAAAAATAAAAAATTCCTCGGGTCCAGCTTCTAGGATAAAGAATTTGCGGTCTTCAGTTAGTCGGATTGCTTGATTGTCACCAGTACCACTGCGCGAACTATAGACCCCCTTTTTGTCACTGGATAACTCCAGCATATAGCTGCCATCCACTCTGTTATTTTTTCCCGTTTGAAATTTAACCGATAGGAAAACATCATCAGAAGGCTTTTGCTTGTCATTTAGCCAGTGAATCTTCCCGCGATATTCTCCATTGACTTTTTCAAGTAAACCAAAATTCGTATTAATATATTTGGCATGAGCAAAAGTAACTAAAGGCTCTTTTTGAGACAGTCGTTCAATGACGCGTCCAAACTTAGAATTGCGTTTATAAGCATCTCCTGAATCAACTTGAAGCTCTCCTGCCCCTTCTTCCTTTTCTAGGATTGTCACTTCAGGAGTTGCCTGCACAACTGGCTCCTCTGGTTCTAGCTTTTGAGATAACTCTTCCTCTTTTAAATATTTCTCAGGGGCTTGCAAGGCGTGCAGCAATTTTTCTTTATTTTCTGGTTGAAGACGAATTCCTAGATTGGCCAAAAAGAGCAAGAACACATCGCCATAAAGCTTTGCCTGCTGTTTAGCCGCTGCTGGATTATTCGAGGGAATATCTGGGCAGCGAGGACATTGAAGAGAGGAGTATTCTAGCTCCGGACAAAGACTCATTTCCTTTTGGCCCGAGCTTCCCCAAAAATACCCCAAAAATAAAGCAACGAATAAAGAAGCAACTATGAATAATTTTTTCATTCTTTGAATCCTTGATCTCTTTTTGCTATATAGTACTCAAATCTTTTTAAAATTTCGAGGAACAAATGGATCTTTACACCGCTCCGCCTAGCGACTACCAACTGCTTGATTCTGGCCTAGAAAGAAAACTAGAGTCAATCTGTGGCATTTACTTTGACCGGCCAACTCCATTGGCCATTTGGCCCAAGCGTTTTACCAAAATTTGGTCTGAAGCCAATTCCTCTTGTATCAGAAAGTCTGATGGTGGAGGCTTTTGGCGACATCGCAAAGACCTACCCGAACCTCTTCTTTTTAACTACAACGAACTACAATTTATATTGCGTTTTACTTCATTCGGTCACTGTGGGATTTTCTTCGAACAAATTGCCATATGGCAAAAACTAGAAAACCTCATCGAAAACCACCCCAAAAAGAAAGACCTCAAACTACTCAACCTCTTTGGCTATACAGGCGCAGCCTCTCTCGTTATGGCACAAAAAGGCGCAGAGGTTTTCCACATTGATAGCGCGGCTAAAATTTTAGAATGGGGCAAGGAAAACGAAATATTAAATCAAGATAAACTCACGGGTTCAATTCACTGGAAGGCTGAAGATGTTTTAAATTATCTTCGCTTTTGCCAAAAGAAAAAAATTAAATTTGATGGAATTCTCATGGACCCTCCCACTTGGGGAACTGGAAGTAAAAAAACAGAAAAATGGGTCTTTGAAAAAAACATTGTTGAACTATTTTCTTTGTGTGCTGATGTTTTAGAAGAACAGTCCTTTCTCCTCTGCACAACTCATACTCCAGGTGTGCAAAAAGAAGCTCTGGCAACCATGGTCAAAACAAGTAACTACCAATTTCAAGTGCAAGCTGGAGACCTAGGAGTACGCCATGCCAGCGACGGACGCATCTTGCCCGCTGGAGTCTACGCACTGGGGTGCACATGGATATAACTGAAGTCAAACTTCATCCCGGCACTTTAAAAGCTCTGGAAAAAGGCCACCCTTGGGTTACTCTCGATAGTTTCTCGAAACGTTTTCCCACGGCACCTCAATTTTTACAAACGAGTTTGAAAAATAGCAACAAGGCTATTTTTCTCAATGACCCTCATCACCCTCAAGTGAAAGCGCGTCTTTGGGGATCATATCCCCTTACCCATAAATTCAATTTTAAGCAAGAATTCCAAGAGCGCTTGGCCAAAGCTCTACAAAAAAGAAAAGCAAAAGAATTCACTAATGAAAGAGAAAACTATTATCTAGTTTTTGGGGAAGGAGATGAACTCCCTGGGCTTTTCCTACTGCGCCTAAAGAATGTCCTACTCATCCAATACTACTCTTACTTTTGGCAAGGACAAGAGAACTTACTGGTAAAACTCTTAGGGCAACTCGTGCCTCAATATTTTCCAGAATGGCAAGAGGGATCGCTCATCGTTCAAAATCGCAATAAGAAACAAAATGTCTCTTATCAAAAACTCGATGAAAGAATATTTTCACGCCCCTACACAGAGACCCACTTCACGTTGCAAGAGTTTGGCCAAAACTACCAAATCTTTTTAGGTGATTCTTACGACTTTGGCATCTATACGGATATGAGTTCTTTTCGCAAAAGAATGCTTCCACTTTTCCAGTCAGCGCACGATGTGCTCAATCTCTTTTCTTATACCGGTGCCTACTCTCTTTTTGCCTTAAAAGAAAACTGTGAGGTTTGCTCTGTCGACCTTTCTCCCAAATACCTTGCCATTTTGGAGGAAAACATCGCCCTCAATCCCGACCTTACGGCAGATCATCATCGCTCCATTTGTAAAAGCGTTGAAAAATCTTTCGATATACTCGAAAAAGAAGAAAAGCAATTTGACCTCATCATCTGCGATCCCCCTTCTTTCTCTTCTGACGGAGGCAAAAGAACGAGCGCTCTTGCCAATTATCCAGGTTGGTTAGAAAAATTAAGTGCCCTCACCCGAACGAATGGAAAATTGGTCCTTTTTCTCAATACCCATCAAGTAGCGATGAACAAATTCAAAGCAAAAATTTTAGAAAGCATCCCTGCGCGCTTTAAACTCATGCAAGAGATGGCACTTGGAGAAGATTGTCCCACTCTCGCAAAAGGATTTCCTGAAGGTAAGTACCTAAAATGTCTAATTTTTGAAAAGAAAAGCTAGCTATCAGCTGCTGTGCAATTTCAATTAAATTAGTCCCTGAAATGGATAACAAAATAATCAATTATTTTGACATAAATACCGATAAGTAAGGATTGCCCCTCATCTTATTGGAAGGATCTATGTACAAAATTATCTTACTCATTTCCCTCAGTTCCACTCTTGCTTTTGGATCAACTTTTTTCGATCGCATGGGATGTTCTTACGGTCTCGTCTCCCAAAAGCGCTTATTGGAATCGATGCGTTCACGCCATGAAATATCAAGCAAACGAATTGATGAGCTTTTCGGTGCTAGACTTCTCAAGCATCTTTACTCGCAACCAGAACTGCATGACTACGCAAAACTCTTAGAAGATTATAAAAATATCATGCGCCAGTATTATGAACGCCCAGAGAATCTTATTGTCAGAGCAAAAGTCTTGAAGAAAACTCGCTCACTAACGAAAGAACTCTCACGCCTTCTCTCCGCAGAAGGCATTCCACATCAAGTTGTCGATAATGGGGTAAAAGGAATGGAAATAGCCTTTGATACCTCGCTCGAATACTCGGCACCCAAATTCCAGCAACTCATCAGAACATCTCAACGTTTAGGGCTAAAGAAAATTACCGTCAGCCCTTTTGATAGCATTATTGAAGGCTACTATGGGTTCGTAAGTCCTACTGAAATGCGTTTAGAGACGGGAATGTTTGGACTCGTCAACATTATGAAATATGGAGAAGGCTTTAATATCGTCAAACACGAATTGGCCCATGGAATGTTTGCCAAAGGAAGAAATCTCAGACAGGCAGCAACGCCCTTTAACACGACCTTACTCGCGGCCCAGACTAAAAATCTTCTGCATGATCAGGAAGGTTTTTATGATGTGTTTATGTCCTATGAGGAGCTCTATACTTTTATGAATGAACCCTTTTGGATTTTGGATGCCGATGTCATTAAATCGGCACTCGCACGCAATAGTATCAAAGAAATTTTTGAAGTTATGGATGAAAGTTTACGCGATGGAGGGACTCTCATTAAAGCCATGAAAACGGGAATCAATGATGCACTCAATACCATTGAAAAAGATCTTAAACTCGTTTCTCGGCCCAAAGACTTTTCCTTACTCAAATTGGCCGATGAAGAATACGAACAATGTTTTGCCATTGATAAAGCTGAAACACTATTTGTATTAGATAAAGATTTTAAAACATTTCACTTTTATTTGGATAATGAAGTTCGCCCCATGGTGAAAGAGTACTACAAAAAGCTCAACCAACTCATTCCCAATCATCAAAACTATCTCAAAGAAATGCCAGGGCAAGGGAAGCTAGGGGAAGATGCTTTAGTTCTCTACAAAGAATATGCCTTTGACTCAAACCTCCAGCAAAAAGCCTATCAAGAACTGTCACAATTGCAGCAGCAAATTTTGGAAAAAATATCTCTTCAACTTAATAAATTTGAAAACGCCTTTTCCGACATTGAAAAAGCAAGACCCGACTTCATTGCCAGTTATGAAAAGCTGCAAAAAGCTCAAGCGCGCTTAACCCAAGAGGAACTCACAATAGAGTTCAATTCTCTGCGCCACGAAGCAAGACAACTATCCATGCCACTTCGAAAAATTAGAGAACTTAAATAAGTCTCTCCTTCTCAAAAAGTTTAGCACATAAAAAAGCCTGTTTCATATTACGAAACAGGCTTTTTTATGTGCTAAATTTGAATCTTTAAAAACAGTGCTGAATCTATTCAAAGAGGCTAAAGCCCGCAGTTGCTTTCTCTGGTTTATCGCAATCATCACTTACGAAAATTCGATTTAAAGCCTCGACAGGATAGTGTTTGACTCTTTTATCATTGCTATTATTAGGAGAGAGGTTCCCCATGGGCATAGATACCTGCAGGCAAAAATTTGCCTTCGCAGAATTGCGTCCTTCAATTTTAAATTGATCCCTTAGCTTCAATAGCTGCTTAGTAAAATCGATACAAGTGTCGTCAGAAGAAGCAAAAACAAGATTACCACCATGATCGACGTATTTCTTTTGGTAAGGCAAATTAGATTCTAAAACAATTCTTCCGGGATGCTTTGCTTCGCAAATAAAGTTCAGTTCTCCTTCTCCACCACTAAGGCTTGCCGTCTTCCCATCCTCTGAAACCCATAGATGAGAAAAAGGAATATAGAGATCTTTGCTTTCAAAGATAGGCATTCCCATT
Source organism: Bacteriovoracaceae bacterium (assembly GCA_003245675.1). Lineage (GTDB taxonomy): Bacteria > Bdellovibrionota > Bacteriovoracia > Bacteriovoracales > Bacteriovoracaceae > SZUA-425. Next base: position 27,024 of record QKCN01000109.1, read on the forward strand.
GGAGGTTTTACATCTACGACTTTTATCTTTTCCGAGCCAATACAACCAGTACAAGGTTCTTCGATGCTGCCCACCTTAACTGCTTGGGCCCAAAGAGAACTCACTCCCAACAAAAGACTCATAAAAAAACTAACTTTTAAATGTTTCATTGAACCTCCCGCAACAACTTTTACTCTAAACTATCGGAAGATTAAGCCGAAAACCTTAGCAAAGTAGTCTGACCCCACTTGCGCAAAGTAGACTTTGACCATAAAAAAAGCCTCTCAAAAGAGAGGCTAAATATCTGAAATGAAATTGAAATTTTGGTTGCGGGAGCCGGATTTGAACCGACGACCTTCGGGTTATGAGCCCGACGAGCTACCAGGCTGCTCCATCCCGCGCCTGAATTAGATGTACTATAGGACCTTATGTAAGGCTTGGCAAGATAAAAAACTGAATAAAAAGTGAATCGCTCCAGTTTAAATTACTAATATTTCGAAAAAAAGCTCCGATTAGTTTAATGCCGGGACAAAATGGAGAAGTCCTATGAATAACGAATTTGCTTTGGGAGAAAAACTGCAAATCGACATCGACTTTCCGGCAGATGAGTTGTCACCAGCTCAGAAACGGTTGCTCAAGACGTTGTCCACTATGTTGGTTCATGTCATGAGCACAGATGAAGAAGCGGAGTTTTTTGAAGGGAGCGCTGAACTGATGCGCATGTGTGCAGCAGTGATCAAGCAGTCAAACTTCCCAAAAGGCGGAACCCGGAGCCGAATCCCATACGGAGATCAGGCTTTGGAGTACTCCATCGATTCCGTCACCGACTGCATGATGCATCAGAAAGTCGTCTCGTACGACCAGTAATTGATGCCAGTCTGACCTTAAAAGGCCGAGGAGAGATCCTTGGCCTTTTTTATTTCCATGGATGGAATGTATGTCCGCGGAGGCTGGAGCCGAGAGCGGACGTCTTTGCAAAAAGATAAACTAGCGAATGAACAACGCAGGCTCGACCAGGAAGGGAGAGACAGTGAAAGAAACGAATCCCCCCCACTATTTTTTTTTCTTCGAATTCTTGCGCGGCATCGAATTCATATTTTGCTTGCGCTTTTCTTTGCGCTCCGCTTTAGCCTTTGAACGTCTACGATGCTCTTTTAGCGCCTCTTCTCGCTCTATTTTCTTTTGCAATTCTTCTTTGATTTTTTCGTTTTCCGCATACTCTTTATGCTTTTGAATGGTATCTTTGTAATTTTCTTTGCGATATTTTACAAATTTTTCGTCATCGGCACTCACACCTTTTTCAAACTTGCGCTCACGATCTTTGTCTTTAACGGCCTTCACTGTTCGCTTTGCTGAAACAAACGTTTTATCGGACTTACGACGAGAACCATCTTCATTCATATTAAGAAGATCGAGCATTTTTCGCTTGGTAAACGTTTGAAAACGCCCCAAGGAAATTTTCCCAATGGAGAGACCTTCAATCGCAACACGCTTGAGCTTATCAATGGTCAATCCGAGGTTTTCACAGATACGACGAATTTCGCGATTCTTTCCTTCAATCAAACGAAATTCCAACCAAGTCTTATTCTCCAATTTTTTAATAATACGCACTGATTTAGGTTTTAACTTTTCCCCTTGAGAAATTATTCCAGATTTAATCTTGCGCAAAAGTTCATCGGATACGATACCAAAAACTTTGACTTCATAAACTTTTTCTATTTCAAACTTAGGGTGAGTGATCTTATAAGCAAGATCCCCATCATTTGTTAAAATTAAAAGACCTTCAGAATGGTAGTCCAAACGGCCCACCGGATAAATGCGTTGACTAATCTCTTTACAAAAATCCATAACGGTTTCACGCCCTTCTGGATCATCGGCCGTGGTCATAACCGCTTTAGGTTTATTAAGCACCACATAGACTTTCTCAACTGTCGAGCAATCCACCATTGAGCCATCAACTTCAACCACATCAATCGCAGGATTAATTTTAATCCCCATTTCGCGAACGGTTTCACCATTGACGGTCACTAATCCTGCAGCAATCAACTCCTCCGCCTTACGCCGAGAAGCAACTCCAGCCTCTGAAATAAACTTTTGTAAACGAACGAGCTCTGAACTTTTTTTCATAAATCCTCCTATCTGTCTCGCGACAGTTATTTAAAACACTAACAGCTTACTCTTTATCGTCGCTCATAAATCCTTGGCTTAGATACTCATAAAGAGAATCTTCCAATTCTTCGGTGCGTTCTTCATCTTCTGCAGCAAAATTCAAATTAATATCTAAATTTTGAGCTTCTTCTTGAATTTTTTCGGTTAAAGAATCAATTTTATCCATTTCTTCATCAAGGCTTTGCTCTGCAGAATGAAATTCTTCTTCTAAGACGTCGCTTGCCTCTTCACTCCTCATTTCGCGCAGATCAGAAATCGCCTCACGCGGAAGAGAGTCTTCCTCACCTTCGTGCTGTGTCCGAGCGAACAAATCATCTTCTTCTGATAGCGGCTCAGGGGCATTGAGCAAACCTTCAACCTTCTGCAAATCCACAACCCGCGCCTCTACAATAGAAGTCAACAATTCCGAATCCAAAGCTTGCATATTGATATTGGCAACTTCTTCGCGATTTACGAAATCCTCAAGGATATCAAAAGCAGAACGACGAGGAGTTTCAACTCCCTCTTCTCCTGTTTTACTTGTAGGATCATTTTCTTTTTTCAAAGATTTTGTAAAATCGGTATCGGTTAAAATCGACTGAATGGTATCTTTCAAAGAATCGAGTTCTTCAACATCATTAAAACTAAATTTGCGTTTAGCATCAGACGATTGAATAATTTCGCGAATATCGCGAATCGCCCCCACTTCATTATGAGCGGACATTTCTTCCAGTTCATATTCGGGTGGCAAATCGGAAATAGATCGCAAATTGAACACTTCTAAAAATTCAGATGTTGTCCCATACACAACGGGCTTACCAAGTTCTTCCGAACGGCCTGTAATCTTCACCAAACGCTTATCCATCAAAGCGCGCACAATATGGGAACTATCAACCCCCCTGATTTTATCAACTTCTTGGCGCGAAACAGGTTGGCGATAAGCAATAATCGCTAAAACCTCAAGTGCGGTGGGGGTCAATTGCAAAGACGTAATTTTAAACATATCCAAAACAAAACGCGAATAAATGGCCTTCGTTCTAAACTGATAGCCTTCTGCCACTTCCTGCAAGCGAAGACCATGATGGTTGCGTTCATACTCTTCCTGCAAGCGAGCAATAGAATCATGCAAAACACGCAAAGGCATATCGGCATCAATATAAGATTTAATTTTCTGCAACGTAATAGGACGATCACTCATAAAGATAATCGTTTCAATGGCCGCACACAGAGTATCAAAGTTAAGTCCTGTTTTAGCCTGCCAAAGCATGTCTTCTTGCTCTTCTTCTGAAAAAGCATCTAACGCGAAAAGATCGGAGTCATCATCTTGTGGACTTAATTCCTCAGCCTCTTCTTCACTCGCAGAATCAGAAACTTGATCAGTGGCGGCATCCATAAGCTCTTCGGATTCATTGGCCCTATCAAGCAGAGAATCCATATCAAGATTCTGCTCCTCTACACTTTCGCCTGTTTCTGCTTTTACTTCATCATCATTGTTCATCATGCTTTATTTCCTCTTCCGATTCTTCCAACTCATTTAGTCCTTCAGGCTCTTCATCTACAGCATCTGTTTCGCTCACAACGTCAGTTGCCTCTAACTCTACTGCTTCTTCCGCGTCTTCATTCTCATCATCAAAGCCATTGGCCGTATCCACATCCAAATCGTCTAAATCATCTAATACATTAATATAAACCGATCCCCGATCCTCATTTTGATAAATGTCCAACTTTTTCAAACGGGCCAATTCCAGTACCGAAATAAAAGTAATAACAACATCAATGATATTATCTTCTTGTCCCAGAAGCTCTTGGAGACGAGTTTGCTCTCCTTTTCGAAGCTTACTTTTCAAGGAAACAAGTTTCTCTTTAATGGAAATACGGTCGCGCTTAACTACCTTAAATTTGCGGCGCTCTCGCATCATAAAATCCAGCATTGATTCAATCAATTTGTCTAATTCAACGGGTGACAAAATAGAATCAGATAAGGCTTTGCGATTTACTTTGGGCCGAACAAAAATCGTTTCACCTAAGCGCGGTAAATTATTTATCACTTGCCCCATTTCTTGGAAGTGCTTGAGTTCTTCTAGGCGCTTAATGAGTTCAGCCTTTGTAATGACTGGGCGATCATCCCCTAAAAGCTTTTTGAGATCCTCTTGTCCTGGAGACTCCTCCAGACAATTATTCGATTTCATATGCAAAAGCGTTGCGGCCATGAGTAAGAAATCTCCGGCATCGTCAAAATTGAGATCACTCATTTTTTGCAAGTATCCTAAATACTGCTTGGTAATCGCATTGATATCCAATTCCTTGATGCTCATTTCCTCTTTTTCAATAAGATGCAAGAGGAGCCCTAAGGGCCCATCAAAATGGGAAAGCTTTACTGAAATTGCATTATCCAACATTAGCTAAACACCTTAATAAAAAAGAAAATCAAATGATTGGCAAAAGCCAGAGCTGGGTACAACAAATATTTAAAAATGGGGGTAAACCATAAAATAAGAATGAATACAAAGCTAAAGCGCTGCAGTGATTCGTACTTTCTCTGCATGTCATAATCTAAAAAAGCGGCAACCATGCGCGAGCCATCTAAAGGAGGAAATGGAATGAGATTAAAAACGGCCAACACAAAATTGATCATTACCGAAGACTTCAACATCTCCATAAAAGGCTTAAATAGATAGAAACTGGGACTAATTTGTGTGGCCATAAAGGCCATTAAAAAAGCAGAGAGAACCCCCAAAAGGATATTCACCCCAGGACCTGCAAAGCTCACCCAAAAAATGCCCTGACGATATTTTTTAAAATTTCGCATATCAACCGGCACGGGTTTGGCCCAACCAAACATAGTCCAACCACCAAGTGCGCCAATAAGAGGAAAGAGGACTGTGCCAATGGGATCAAGGTGAACCAAAGGATTAAAAGAAACACGTCCCATCCTCTTGGCCGTATCATCACCAAAACGCATGGCCACATAGGCATGGGCCATTTCATGGCAAACAATGGCCAAAAGAAAGCCCGGGGCCCCAACTGCAATATTGTAGATTATGGAATCCAAACTAAAGTTCTCCTAACTGTCAGCTAAATCAGTTCGCTATGTACAATAAAAAGCGCATAATTTCCACAAATTGCATTTCTTTTTGAAATATTTTTACGCATAATATTAGTAGCTAAAAACAAAGGAATTTAATGGAGCACAGAAAAGTTCAAGTCGTTGTAATTGCAAAAGAAGAGGGTGAGAACTATCTTTTATTGCTGCAAACCAACGAAGAACGCGGCTCTTTTTGGCAAAATATAACAGGTAGCGTCGAAGGGAACGAATCTTTTGTAAGCGCTGCTGAAAGAGAATTTATTGAGGAAACTCAAATAAAAACTTTTGACTCTCTTCAAGAACTTCCTTACCAGATGGAATTTGAGGATCGCTTTCAGCGCCAAGTAACAGAAAAATCTTTTTTGATTTGTGTCTCTCAAAAATATCAAATCCAAATAGATCCCCTAGAACACCAAAACTATCGTTGGGAAAAGATTGAGCAAGTGAATGCTGCTCATTTTAAATACAAAAGTAATTATGAATGTTTTAAAGTGGCCACTACTACTTACCTGTAGTTTTCTTGGAGCGACAAGCCTCACTGCACTTGCCCAAGAAGACTTGCCCGAAAATCTTTCCAGTTTACTGGAAGAGATTGCCCCTGCCCGCATTATTGAACAAAACACACGTCGCAATCTCCCCAGTAATAAATTCATCAAGACTGTAAAATCAAAAGTCCTACAAGACGAGATTTTCCAAACCAGCAAAGTAAAAATTATTATTCCTCGCAAAACGATTATCACTAATATTCAAACAGACATTGACTATAAACTTCCCAAAGAAATCATCGCCTGGGCCCATCGCAAAGTTGACCACGACAAATACGTCTACCTCATTGGAAAAGATGGAAAACACCAATTCAAAGTTCAGCAAAGGTTTGTTTTCTATCTTGGCAAAACCTATGAACTAAGTCATCGCCCAGATCACTTTACGCCAGTCAATCAAAGCATAAAAAAACCTGATCCTTCCCGCCAAGCTCCGAAGATGCTAGTGATGCCCTTCCTGCGCTATGAACAAGGAGCGATTCCACGTTTTTATGACAGCATTGCCGAAAACTCTGCGCCCCAAATGACAGCACTTGGGACGAGCTTAGAATTCGAGCTAGATATTCCCGTCAACCTGGGAGCGCTTGTTCTTTATCGCAATGTTCTTCTCAATGACACAAAAGAAACAACTGCACGCTTTCTCTACCTAGGTGCTCAAGGAAAATATGTGCTCTCAGAAGATGCAACCAGAGCTTGGAAGCTAGGATTATCTTTTCTCTTTTCCCCCTGGGCCCAAGTTCACTACTTCGAAGACGGTAATAGAGAAACGGCTGGGCTCAATAGTTCTGCAATGGAAATTTCAGCAGAGCTTTCGCTAAAAAAATGGTACAAACTCAATATAAGCTTGGGCCTTGTCAATGAGCGCAGCTCTCTTAAGGACCAACAAAATTTTGCAAGTAGTGCTGAAGATAGCAATGCTCAAAGGATATTTTTCCAAGTAGGGAAGCAGTTTAGTTTATGATGAAGAACTCTTTTGTCTTAATTGCAGCAATTCTTTTTTCCGCTCAAAGCTTTGGCAATGAGCAGAAACGCTATGCCACTCACCCTGCGCCCTATGATCGTTACTTTACCAATGAAGTGAAAGGGCAAATTGTCGTACTTGATGCACCTCTTTTTAGTGCCCCCTCCTGGGATGCCAAAATCTTAGCACGTAAACGCAAAGGACAATTGATATATATTCACCCCAAAGATCGCCGTCCTGTTCAATATCGCGAAGACCTCAATGTCTTTCCTGATGCAGACTCTTCTGATTTTTATTTGACGATCACTCAAGATGGAAAAGATGCTTTTGTTCCCAAAGATTTCGTTCACATTTTATATAAAGATGAACGTGAGTTTGATAATAAGCTGCCCAAGCCGGATATTACCGACTATCGGCCACCTGAGCCCCTGGCCAAAAGTTATCCCTTTATCATTGAAAGTCCTTTCAGTGCTGAGCTTTTGCTGGGAACCAGCTTTCAACAACGCAAACCCTACCCTTTTCCCAGCGATATCAGCGAAAGTCATTTTCAGCCGGCGACAGATTTTGCATTTAAATATCTCTATGCTCCTCAAGTTGATCGCTTTGCTCGTTTTGCGATTGGCATGCACTTTACCTTTCAATATCTCAAGAATTCATTTGTGCTAGGCAATGGCAATGGGGCTGAAATCAATTTTGTAAAATTTGGTGCTGGCCCTTGGGCCCAATATCGTCTCTTTCAAAATAAGCACTACAATGTGCACTTTGGTGGCGGATTCGATTATCACTTTTTAGATCGCATTTCCATTGAACAAACTGGCCCTACTAGCGGTTTGGAACGCAGACTCTTTGACGGCTTTAGCATTGTTCCCAAAGCAGAAGTCTCGCTTACAATTCCCAAGGTCACTTCCACTCTGGACTTTGTGGTTTCGGCCCTCATTTCCAAAGAAATCTACAATAAATACCGAGCTATTTCTCAAGCTCAATTTTCCGATTGGTGGAACACTGAGGACGACAGCATTAGTTTTCAAAACGCCCCCGCGGAGCTCAGTTTGTTTGTCGGATTTAAAACCTGGCAATAACGCAGCGCGTTAGCTCTTTGTTTTTCCAAAAATGAAAAAAATTTTTCCATTTTTTTTCAAAAGTGTCTAAAGTTTTTACACCGCTCTCCGATAGGTTTAGTGATTGCAGGAAGCAATTCATAAAAAACCTAGGAGGGTTATCATGGAAAATCAAAATCAAGACGTTCTTTTTCAAAAAATTGGCAACCGTTGGTATGTATTTGCTGAAGTGGACGGTGAAACAGTTTTCACTCCGATGCCAGAAGACGTTGACCCCAAAACAACCAAGCTTGAGCTTTACCATATTATCGAAGAACACGTACAAAGAATGGCAGACATCCAAAAGCGTCGCGATAATTTTGCAGCCGCTTAAGGTTTAACAAATAATGTAAGGAGGCCCTATGGGCGCACCTAAATTAAAGAATGATTCTCCTAAATCACATAAAAAAGCAAAACTAGCTCTTGTCGCTGATACAGCACAAGAATTAGATGCACCTCGCATTAAAGCGGAGATGCAACAGTACTGTGAGATTTTAAGAAAAATGATCAACTCTCCTGAAATGGCCAAAAAGGCGGCCCTTTGTGTGGAAGAAATGATCAACAAGCAATAGATCTGACAATTACAAGCCAGACTAAAAAGCCCTCGATTTATCGAGGGCCTTTTTTTGCCACATTATATGCATCTTATATGGAAGATAAACCAACACTGTAAATAAAATAAATAGAACAACTTAATTAATGGTCCCTTAGGACCATATCTTTCTTTCAAAAGACCTTTTCACTCCGCTAGGCCTTTGGTATATCCCGCCTATGAAAAAATCAGAACCGCTTACCAAAAAACCCCAAGAACTCAATCGTTCTTTTTTAGAAAACTTTCGTTATACCATGAGCCATAACCCCTATCATGACAAACTAGGCGAATTTAAAAAATTTGTGCTCTTAAATGAAGAAGGCGAAGCCCACCGTGGTCATTGGAGCTCCGAAGTATTCAAGAACACAGCCCCTCTTTGTGTGGAAATTGGTTCTGGCTACGGTGATTTTATGCACCAATATACTCAACTCAATCCCGATATCAATTTCATTGCCATTGAACACCGTTTCAAGCGCAGCTTTTCTCTCGCCCGAAAACTTGAAGCACTGCCGGTACAAAACTTTCGCTACCTGAGGGCCAAAGGTGAACGCCTGCACATGACTTTTGGCGAAGGTGAGATACAAAAATTATTTTTCTTCTTTCCAGATCCTTGGCCAAAAAATAAGCATCACAAAAAAAGACTCTTTCAGAGCTATTTCTTGGGAATGGCCTATCAATGCTTAGCGCCTGATGGCATCTTCTATATCAAAACTGATCACGACAATTACTTTGAGTGGATGCTGGAGCACCTTGAGCACTACAACCAACACAATCCCGATAAGAAATTTAAAATCGAACTTAAAAGTTTTGATCTACGACAAGAATATCCCGAGCACTTCTTAAGCAGCTTTAAAACTAAATTTGAAAAAATCTTTATTGAACAAGGAGTGAAAATCAAGGCCCTCGTCCTCACCAAGGAGCATCGAGGATGAGTGATAACGATCTTGTCACCACCATCAAAGCTTACCCTATTTCCTCTGTGGTAGGACAATTTGTCTCTCTTCGAAAGAATGGACAAAACTATTGGGGCATCTGCCCTTTTCACCAAGACACCAAACCTTCAATGAGTGTCAATGACCAAAAAGGCCTTTTTAAATGCTTTGCCTGTGGAGCAGGTGGTGATGCCATCTCCTTTGTCCAGCGCATGCAAAATCTCGACTTTAAAGAATCCCTAAAAGAAATTTGCAACATCCTAGGCATTGCCTATGACTCTTTTGTTAAAGAAAAAAAGATAGACCCTAAAGAGGAAATGGCCCACCGAATTCTCAAAGGCGCCTGCAATATTTATCAAGCAGTGGCCCAAAAAAGCAATCCACCAGAATACCAAGAATTTGTTAAACAAAGACAATTACGGCCAGCAACTCTGGAGCAATTTCAAATTGGCTTTGCGCTTCCGAGCAACGAGCTCTATGAGTTTCTCAATAAAAAAGTTCCCGCCAAAGAACTTAAATTTGCCCTGCAAGTTGCACTAGAACTCCAAATCATCCGCCAAAACGAAAATAGAGCTGATCAATATTACGACCTCTTCAGAAAACGCATCATGTTCCCCATTTGGGATGCCCTAGGGCAAGTGGTAGGCTTTAGTTCTCGCGCTGTTGATGACAAACAAAAGGCTAAATACCTCAACTCGATGGACTCTTTTGCATTTCATAAAGGCAATGTGCTTTTTGCCTACAACTTTGCCAAAAAGGCTATTCGCCAAAAAAATCGAGTGATCATTGTTGAAGGCCACATGGATGCCATCATGATGCACCAATGTGGATTTGATGAAACAATTGCCTTAATGGGTGTTGCCCTTTCAGAAAGAGCAAGAAAACTCCTTATTTCCCAAACTAAAAATATTTATTTGGCACTGGACAATGATGAAGCCGGACTGAAGGCCGGGCGTCGTATCAATCAAGAATTTCTAGCAGATGGGATCATCCCCCACACAATTAGCTTTCATCCCGTAAAAGATGCCGATGATTTTCTCAAAGCAGAGGGAGCAGAAAGTCTAAAAAATCGCATTGAACATGCGCCTTTTTTTATCGACGAAGAACTAGAGCGCCTACTACCTCCTCAAGCTCCTCAATCAACACATGAAAGATTACAGTATCTTAGGGACGTTTTTTCACTATTACGCCCTCTCGGGGAAAATTTAGAGGCCATTGAAAGGCTGATGGGTGCAGCCACTCGCTTAGGCGTCCAAACAAGTAAAGAAGAAATTATCAAGCAATACCGCGAAGGAGCGGAGCAAAACTCCAAAACACAAGAACCAGAAATCATACGTCCCAGCCGCGAAATCAAAGCGGCACCGCAACAGCGTGCCACCAAAATGTCTACCGCCGAGCTTAAGGCTTTGCGCGCCATTATCGCCTATCCCAAAATTTTAACGCATGCGGGTTATAAGGAACTACTTGATTTATTTACGAATTCTGTGATAAAAGATGCCCTTTGTATACTCAAGGAACTTTATTTCGAAGTAGATGATGAGGATTATTTGGTGGCCCTTTCAGGTCTTCTCGCGCGAGAACAATTTGCGCTTGAAATAAAAGATCAGTTGGCCGGATTTATTTTTGATTGCGATCCCCAACTCTTCTCGCTGGAATTAGATGCCAAACAGCAAGAAACACTCTTGCAAGATTTGAAAGCTCTACTCCAAAGCGATGATTTGAAAAAACGTGAAGAGGATTTAAAAGAACAACTCTCCATGGTTGAAGATGCAAAAGAACGAGAGAGAATAATGCTCGAAATTGTTGAGATTAGAAAACGCAGAATGCAATCTAATCAAAACTCTAATTAAGGAGAACAAATGTCTGTATTGGTCGCCTTCTTAAACTCTAAGGAATTTTCTAAATTAATTCTCAAAGGAAAAGACCAGGAGTATCTCACCCCTGAAAACATCAATGATGCAATACCTGCCAATATCGTTGATTCTGAATCTCTTGATGCCATTCTCAATAAAATCATTGAAGCGAGAATTGCCATTCAAGCTGATGAAGAGAACGAAGAAGATGAAGGCATTAGACTTGATGGCAGTGAAATAATTGAAGAAACGTTGACTCAAGAAGAAGAAAGAGAATTGCGTTCATCCTCTTCAGATCCTGTAAAACTTTATCTTAAGAAAATGGGATCAGTTGCACTTCTCACCAGAGAAGGCGAAGTTGAGATTGCCAAAGAAATTGAAGAAGGCGAAAAAGAAATCGTCCTCAGTTGTTTCTCTTCAACACATGCTCTTCATGAAATTGTAAAACTCAAAGACAAGGTTCTCAATGCCGAAAACCAAGACGAATTTGTAAAAGAATTGGTTCGTGGTCTCGACGACGAATCTAGTCCAGAAGATATCGAAGCTACTCGCCAAAGAATTTTTGGCGTAGTTGAACACTTAAGAGAACTTCTTGCAACTATCGTGGATGAAGAAGGATATCTAAAAAGTCGCTCAAGTGATCAACAAAAGAATTTAGATAAAATTGCTGATGAGCTAGTGGATCTTACTTTTAACCGCAAAATCATCAATAGCTTTGTTGAACCAGTTAAGAGCTACTATCTTCAGTTCAAAGACCTCTACGAACAACAAGATCGTATCTTCAAATTCCTAGAAGTCGCAGATATTGAAGCTTACAAGGTTCTATTTGATAAAATAATGGAAGATGATGGTTTCAAACGCCAGTTGGCCAGAGATCTTTACACCTCTGATGCCAAAATTGAACAACTAGTTAGAAACCAAGAAGATATTCTTCGTAAACTCCGTCGCCTAACAATGGACTGCGGAATGCCTGCGGAAGAAGTTTATCGCGTTCACGGCATTATCACCGAAGGTGAGGAAAAGGCCGACCGCGCCAAAGCGCAATTGGTTGAAGCCAACCTTCGCTTGGTTGTTTCGATCTCCAAAAAGTACACCAACCGTGGACTTCAATTTTTGGATCTCATCCAGGAAGGAAATATCGGTTTGATGAAAGCGGTGGATAAATTTGAATACCGTCGTGGTTACAAATTCTCTACTTATGCAACTTGGTGGATTCGTCAGGCTATTACAAGGGCCATTGCCGACCAAGGAAGAACAATTCGTATTCCCGTGCATATGATTGAAACCATCAACAAACTGGCAAGAACCTCTCGCCTACTCATCCAAGAGTTAGGAAGAGAGCCAACACCAGAAGAAATCGCCGTGCGCATGGATATGTCTGTAGATAAAGTGAAGAAAGTTTTCAAAATTTCTAAAGAACCTATTTCTCTGGAAACACCAATTGGCGAGGAAGAAGATTCTAGCTTAGGCGATTTTATTGAAGACAAGCGCGTGATCTCTCCGGCCGATGCCATGAGCAGCATTACGCTTTCCGAACAAACTCGTGCCATACTTTCCACCCTGACTCCAAGAGAAGAAAAAGTATTGCGTATGCGTTTTGGTATCGGCGAAAAATCAGATCACACATTGGAAGAAGTGGGACAAGACTTTTTCGTAACCAGAGAACGTATTAGACAAATTGAAGCGAAAGCACTTCGCAAGCTTCGTCACCCTAGCCGGGCAAAAACACTGAAACCTTACTTAGACAACTAAGATAAATTAAAAGCCTCTCACCTGAGAGGCTTTTTCATAAAAGCAATTATGATTTTTGAACTAGATGCCATTGTGCGCTCGCGCTTTCAAGATTATCAGTCCCCCATGGGGCTCGTTAGCCTTGATCTGGATGAACTCAATAATCTAAAAATATCACTACAACGACCAGCACTTATTTTTAGCCATAAATTTGAAGCTTTTAATGTGGAACTCCTTAAAGAAAACAAAGTGTTTTTTGTGGGGATTGATTCTCTTTTAATCTTGCCAGCACAACAAAAAATTTCAATTCAATCCTATGCTGACTTTTGTCACCTATCACTTATTCTTCCCGATCCAGAGCTTTTCTCCAAAGTCGAAAAAATATGCAAATTCAAGAACAAAAAATTCGAACAAATCTTTGCTGAGCCCTGTATTATTCAACGCAAAAACTGGATGAATGAAATTTTCCATCGCCTTATTTATGAGCGCATTCAAGAAAAACAAAAAAATAGTTATGTGATCGACTTTCTAGAAATCGAAATTTTAAAAGAACTTCATTACAACTATCGCGACTTCATCGAACTCAAAGATTCTCTTGAATTTTCTTATGATGGCATGACCCTGAATAAGAAAAATGAAATCCTCAAATCTGCAATCATCTATATTGAGGGTAACCTTTTTAAAAGGCCCGGTATTAAAGAAATTGCCGATCACATAGGGGCCAGCGAGTCAACCCTCCAGCGCCTATTTCGAAAAGAGTTTCAGTGCGGTCCCGCAAGCTATCTCAAAAATCGTCTCCTCCACGAAGCACGCCACCTCCTCCGCACCACGGAATTGGCAACAGCAGACTTAGCTGCAGAATGCGGCTATAGCACACCAAGCTCCTTTATTTATGCCTTTCGCAAAAAATTTGGCATTTCTCCTCAGCAGTTTCTCTCCCAATATAAGTGACCCATTTTCGACATCTGTCGACACTTTCTCGATACTCCTGTTTTTCTCTTTGCTGTATAAGTAGCGCAACTAAAAAACGGGACAGGGGATATTTCCCGAAAATACTTCTACGGAAAGATTACCAACACAGGAGTTTAAAATGAAAAAACTTATTGCTGCTATCATCGCCCTTATTAGTCTCCCTCTGCTTGCATCAAACTATCCACCAGATTACTGCCACCAAAAAGTTTACACTTGGCTACAGGGCCCTATTCAAATTTCTATGGTCAGCGCAGGTTGTTCTAGTGAATATTTGGTATTGGGTTATCGCCCAGGAAATGGATACTTAAATCAATTCAATGCCGAAAAACTAACAGCTGTTGTTAAAATTTATGCGGCCAATGGCCTAGCAAAACAAAGTACTATTGATCTAGGAAGAGAATGGAATGGCAATGGGTATGTAAGCTATGCCCACAGATACTACGACCTCTCGCCAACCTACAATTCGCGCAACACTTATTTTTGTGTGGCCGTCTCCGATAACCAAGGTCACTGGGACTCTAAATACTCCCAAAATTACTGCATCGACCTAAGAGAAAGAGCAATGGATATCTTCAATAGCAATGAAAATCCTGGCTACAGAGGATTAAACTATACCGCTTGGAATCACATCATCGATCTCATGTCCCAAGGCTGGTACTAGTCGAAGAAAAGATATTGAAGGAAATAGTAATGAAAGTTTTTGTAGTATTAATGATTTTCTTTTATTCACTTGCTCTTTGGGCCGACACAACAGCAGTGATTCACTTTGATGCAACTTACGGCAAAGCAACAAATGCCTTTGTTCAAGGGGAGATTGTGCGTGGTGAATGGATTAAAGTCGAATACAATCAGCGCAGAATGGAACGCCTTATTTATAATAATGTCTACGGCGAATATCACTGCTATGGGTATGGACCTTCCTGTGCAGTAGAAACAGGCAAAATCGGAACTTACTATCGCTTTGATGGGCAAGGAAAATTCTATTTGGCCCAAGGGCAACATATCTACATCCCTGAAACCGCTTCAAGATTAGAGATATTTTTTATGGCGCCCAATCCTCAGGTCACTCTTTATAGTAGCGAGCATACTGAAACACGCCGTCCGGGAACCCAATATGACTCGAACCATGGCGGCAACTTTCATTTTTTCTTTTAAAAATATAAAAAGCCTCTCCTAAGAGAGGCTTTTCTTTGGCAAAAATATCACTTGCTAAAATTTTTTCCTTGAAAAGAATCTCTTTCTTCTTGAAAAAGAGAGAATTGATAGAGCAACTCTGAAAGATTTTTCTCCCAAAGAGGGGCGACAATAAGATGCTCTGGTGCTTCTCCAAAAAGTCGTTGAATAACAATACTGGGATTCAAATCTTCCAGAAAATGAGCAATGAGATCGAAATATTCTTCTTTCTCAAAAAGTGGAAAAGGATCTTCCAAAAACTCTTCGAAAAGCTTGGTATCGCGCACCACGTGCAATTGATGGAGTTTTAAAAAATGAATAGGAAGCTGGTTCACCTGTTTAGCTGACTCCAAAAAATTTGCTCTTGAATCCCCAGGAAGTCCTGCAATCAAATGAGCACACACGGGAATATCTCTTTTGTCTAATTCCTCTAAGGCCCAAAGCGAAGTTGCGACATCATGACCACGATTAATTCGCCGCAAGCATTCATCAGAAAAAGACTCTATCCCCAACTCTATTGTTATGTCATATTGCTGGTTCAATTCTTTGAGATAATCCATTTTCCGTTCATCTAAACAATCAGGACGAGTGCCAATGGCAAGACCGATCACCTCGGGATGGGCCAGAGCTTCACTATAAATTTTCTCTAAAACAGGTAAACTCTCATAGGTATTGGAATAGGCCTGTAAGTAGACTAAGAACTTTTTAGCCTTTACGTATCTGCGACGCAGGGCAACAATGCCGCGCTCAACCTGATCTCCAACAGTCATCTCACGCAAATGGGCAGGCGGAGCAAAGGAGTCATTGTTGCAATAAATACAACCACCTACCCCCTTTGAGCCATCGCGATTGGGACAAGTCATATGAGTCAGCACCGTAAGCTTCTGAATGCGCTCACCATACTTCTCTTTGAGAAAGTCCACATAACGAAAAAAGCGAACTCGCTTCCCGTCATTTCTAAATCTATAAAAGTCTGTCTCTTCCCATTTCATAGGCTTAAGCTAAATAAAAGATTTTATTTTAGATTTCTTCTTTGATATACCTTTTAGCCTATTAAATCTACTTTTACGAACCAAATATTTCGGAGGTTATCATGACTGAACAAAAAAGATCATGGGCCGAGCCCTACAAGATCAAGATGGTTGAATTGCTTAAAATGACAAGCAAGGAAGATCGTCAAAAAGCAATTGCAGAAGCAGGTTACAACACTTTTCTTCTTAAAAGTGAAGATGTTTACATTGACCTGTTAACAGACAGCGGAACTTCCGCCATGAGTGATCGTCAATGGGCAGCTTTGATGATGGGCGATGAAGCCTATGCAGGATCTGCCAACTTCTACAATTTAGAAAAAGTAGTGCGTGAATACTACACTTACAAAGAACTTATCCCTACTCACCAAGGGCGCGGCGCTGAGCACATCATGAGCCGTCTTTTGATCAAAGAAGGCGATTACGTTCCTGGTAATATGTATTTCACCACAACTCGTCTTCACCAAGAACTTGCTGGAGGAAAATTCGTGGACGTAATCGTTGATGAAGCTCACGATGCTGGTTCTGAATATCCTTGGAAAGGCAATGTTTGCATGAAGAAAATGCAAAAATTGGTCGACGAAGTTGGCGCAGATAAGATCCCATACATCAGTCTTGAAGGCTGCGTGAATATGGCCGGTGGTCAACCTTTCTCTATGGCAAACCTAAGAGAATTGAAAGCATTCTGCGATAAGTACAAAATCATGATCATGCTTGATGCCACTCGTTGTTGCGAAAACTCCTATTTCATTCAGCAAAATGAAAAAGGTTATGAAAATAAATCAGTTAAAGAAATCCTTCACGAAATGTGTGCCATGACTGACGGCTGTACTATCAGTGCGAAAAAAGACAGCTTGGTAAACATCGGCGGTTTCTTTGCTTGTAATGATCCTGACCTTGCAGCGAAAGCGCGCAATATGTGTGTTATGTACGAAGGTCTTCATACTTATGGCGGTCTTGCTGGACGCGATATGGAGGCGATGGCCATTGGTATCCAAGAATCAGCAATGGACAGTCACCAAAAAGCACGTATTGGTCAAGTTCACTATCTTGGCGAAAAACTTTTAAAAGCAGGAATTCCTTTGGTAACTCCTTTTGGTGGTCATGCGATCTTCCTTGATGCCAAAAAATTCCTTCCTCACCTTAACCAAGAAGAATTTCCTGCTCAAGCACTAGCTGCAGCTCTTTACGTTGAGTCTGGCGTACGCGCGATGGAAAGAGGAAATATCTCTGCGGGACGTGATCCAGAAACGAAGAAAAACAGAAATCCCAAATTGGAACTTGTTCGTTTGACCATTCCACGTCGTGTTTATACTCAAGCACACATGGATGTTGTTGCAGAATCTGTTATTGCTCTTTATGAAAAACGTTCTCAAATCAAAGGTCTTGAATTCGTTTATGAACCAGAGCACCTTCGTTTCTTCCAAGCAACATTTAAGCCAAAAGCTTAATTGCCATAAAAGAAAGGCTCCCAAGCGGGAGCCTTTTTTTTATTCTAATTCGCCGCATAAAATGCAATGCCGGATCAGTTTTCAATCCAGAGTTTAAGTACATAAATCGGGATGAAGATTCACTAAACTTATAAAAAAAAGCCCCATCCTAAGGATGAGGCTCTATTATTTTCAATTTCATTTAATCTTAAAGATTACCAAAAACCTTTACCGTCGCTTCTTCTTTTAATTGCTCCATAAATTTTTCACGCAAAGTATTGGCCAACTTATTTGCGAAATAATCTTGGCGAGGTTCTTCTTTTTTAGTCTTAGATTCTTTTTTCTTGCTTGTCGCAACCACTTTCAGCATTGTTCCAGAATTAAAAATAAAAATATCTTCCTTCATTCCTTCAGGCTTGAAGATCTGCTTCAATTCATCTTCTTTCAATTCAATCTTACCCACGCGCCCATCTAATAGATTAAGATCTTTTCCTTCTTCTAGCTCAAAAAGATACTTTTTCTTCGCACTCGCAAGCTCCTTTGGCTTTTGAATTGCACTAGCAAGCTCAGAAGCAACAGTCGAGGCAAATTTATCCAGTTCCTTCTTCTGCTCTTTTTGAAGCTCTTCTTTTGCCAAATCACGATAGGCAACATCCATGGGGGTTACTTTTTTATCAAAATGCTTTTCCACCAAGATTATGTGATACCCAAACATTGTTTTAACGGGCTTTGAAATCGTGTTTGCTTTCAAGTCAAATGCAACTTTTTCAAATTCCTTGACCATTTTACCACGCTCAAAAATACCTAAAGAACCACCTTTACCTTTCCCTGATGGATCTTCGGTATACTTATCGGCCATTTGTGCAAAGTTTTTCACGGTGACTTTTTTCGCGATCTCTTCAATTTTTTTCTGTGCTTCAACATCTTTTCCATCTTCTAAGCGAATAAGAATATGGCGCGCTTGAACTTTTTCAGGGGTTTCAAAACGTGATTTATTTTTTTCATAAAGAGCAGCTAGGCGTCCTTCATTTTTCTTCTCTTGAACAAAAGCCACAATTTGCTGTTCTGGAATGGCAATAAAACGAGCTAAATCGTCTTTTTCAATTTGAATCGCTGTCGCTTGAAGAGATTCTTGGCGAAATGCATTCATATCATCAACATGCTTTTGTGATACCCAAAAATACCCCATTAGCTGCTGAACCTTTTTCATTTTCACATCATCAGCAATGCGGGCTTCAAAATCATTTGGAGTATAGTGATTGGCTCGCAATAAAGTTTTGTACTTATTTAGATCAAAATTTCCATTGGAAAGAAAATAAGGCAAAGATTTTATTTCTTCCTTTACTTCAACTTTTCCAGGATAGAGATCCAAATCGTCGGCCCAGTTTGCTAAGATTTTCTGCTCAACCAAACCTTGTAGCGCTCTCTGCTTAAGGCCAAACATCTCAATTTCGCGAGAACTGAGACTTTTTCCTCCCATCATTTTTGAATAATAATCAATCTGTCCTTGCAAAACCCGATTATACTCATCGACGCCAATGCTATTGCCATCAACTTCTGCAACTGCAGCAACACCACTTTTAGTCACTCGACTACTACCAGCACCTGTAAAGACAAAGCTAATGACAATAGCAGCTAGAAAAAACGTAACAATGAGATACGAGACAGTACTTGAAAACTTCTTAGGCATAAATTCATTCCTTGAAACTTGTTTTATAAAACTTTTTCCACATTATTTATTATCCAAGATTTTATAAATAAAATGCATCTTTCGTAAACCAGATACTTGGCATTAAAATAATATTCATATATTCTTTATTTATCATTAACCCTTTGATTTAAGTGGTGTTTTTACAGTGAATACTGGTTCTTTTAATTCCTCTAAAAAGCTTATCCTAACACATTTTGTTGTTGTGGTAATCTGTCTATATTTTCTCTCTTTGCGAGAGGTTAGTGTGCGACGCGTCTCAATTTTTGAGACCTGGCTGATAGAGGCTTTTGCCCCGCTGCAAGAAGGAACGACTCTCTTTAAGGGTAAGGCCATTTCTCTCTTTGATGACTACCTGCTTCTAATTAATGCTAGCAAAGAAAATCGACTCCTTAAGTCTGAAGTCGAAAACCTAAAAGACGAAATATTTCATCTCGAAGAAATAGAAAAAGAAAATGCTCGCCTCAAAAAGTTATTGAAATTTGGGGAAGAAATCAAAATGGACAAAATTATGGCCCAGATCATCGCCAAAGATGCCTCGGCCCAGATCCACTTGCTGCGCATCAATAAAGGGGCCAATGACGGAATTAAACTTAAAGCACCAGTTGTTACGTCCCAAGGATTAGTTGGTTATATTTTCCATGTCAGCCCCAATTACTCTGATATCTTAACTGTTCTCAATCCCAATAACCGTGTTGACGTCATTGTCGATAGAACCAGAACCCACGGTATATTAGAGGGCAATCGCGGAAATAGCTGCCGCATCAAGTATATTGCCAAAACTGAACCAATTGAAAAAGAGGACTTAGTCATCACTGCCGGCTTGGGAACAATCTACCCCAAAGGCATCAAAGTCGGAAAAATTTCAGTAATAGAAAAAGAAAGTTACGGAATTACGCAATACATTGAGGTGACTCCTGTCGTCGATTTTCACCGCCTAGAAGAAGTCATGGTCTTACTCGGTACTGAAGAAAAACAAACGAAGTAGAAAATATGAAAGCAAAGTCTATAGCCATTTCCTTTATTCTCACTGTTCTATTGCTCAGTGTTGTTCATATCCTCAGCACCACAATCTTTTTGGCCCTAGGACTAAGTAATTATCATCTCCCTCTTGAAGTTTCTATAATCGTATTTTTAGCTCTCCGCTTAAATACTCCTTTTCTCCCCTTTTACGTGCTAAGCATTATGCTATTTCACAATGTCTTCTCCTTGGATGGTTGGGAATCTTCTACTCTTGCGGGCCTTTTTGTATCTTTTTTTATTCACTTTATTAAAGATAAACTCCACGTCGGAAGCGGCTTTGCAACTGTCATTCTTTCTTTCATTGGTATGATTATTTGGTTTGTCACAACATCGACAATTTTTTGCTACAAAA
>QKCN01000056.1 GCA_003245675.1 Bacteriovoracaceae bacterium
AGCAGTATAATTGAATTTCACCTCCCCAAAGAAGGAAACCCAATGTCGCTTAAACCATTTCAAACTCTCGTAGAAATCCAAAAAATCGACCATCTCATCGGACAATTAGAACAAAACATTCGAGAAGAAAAGGGAAGAAACCAAAAAATTGCAGAGCTTATTCAAGATAAAAAAGCTCAAGAATCATCTAACTCGCAAAAACTAGAAGAACTTCTCACTTTAATACACAAACTGGAAAAAGAACTCCAAGAACAAATAAATATATTTAGTAGGGCCAGTGAACGGCTTCCCACAATAAAAACAGAGCAGGCACTTAAGGCAACAGAAGCTGAAATTGAAAAATCACAGCAAGAAAAAGAAAGGCTAGAGGAAGACTTACTGCTGCAAATGACAGAGCAAGATAATCTTGAAGAAGAGAAAAAAGAATTAACGACGTTTTTTACAGGCATAATCAAAAGTCAAAAAGAAATAGCAGATGAAGTCGAAAAAAATGTCTCCTCACTTGAAAAGCAAATATCTCAATATGACGAGCGCATCACCAACCTAAAAACACTTCTCCCATCACAACTTTTGCAGCAATTTGAATTGCTCAACAAGAAGTACCGTTTCAAATACCCCATCAGTTTTATCGATGAAAATAGCTGCTTTCAATGTAAGATGTCAGTAAGCACATCCATAAAAGATCAAATCGAAAAAACATTAAAACCGGCCAATTGCCCAGGCTGCAAGCGATTGCTCATCCCTCATCAAGCATTTTCGTAGGTTGGGATTTGGTAAATCAAAGTTTTGACTTAGCTGAACTCTTTTGTTTGTTCAAAAAGTCTCCGAAGGCTAAGTCTTTTTCAACAATATGACCAATAAACCATTCTTTTAAAAAGACAATTATTTCTCGTACTTTTTCTCTTTCACTCTCGGTATTTTTATCATCAAGCTCATGAATTTTTTTCAAAAAATAAGCATGCATTTGCTGCTGATCGGCCAACTGAGGATAAGAAGCCTTTTTCATTTCTTTTTCTTCATACTGAAAATGAATTCTCGTATAGGTCCGCAGTGCCTGCAAAAAATCTTCAACACCAGCAAAGCCATCAGTTTTTTCTTTTCTAAGAAAATGGATTCCTTGATCCAACAAATCTAATAACTTTGCATGTTGCTGATCAACTACCTCAAGACCAGTTCTAAATTTTTCAGGCAAAGAAAACATAAAAGATCATCTCCTAAAATTTTGACTTAACCCAAACACGAATTTTTTCTATCCGCAAAAGCATATTGGGAATAAAAAACAACGTGATCGTGCTGGCAAACAACAATCCATAGGCAAAAGCTAAGGCCATCGGTCTCAAAAAAGGATCCCCATTAGGATCATGGGCCAAAGGCAAAAGACCCACCACCGTAGTAAAGGTCGTCAAAATAACGGCTCGAAAACGACTTTTCGCTCCTTCGACAATGACTGTAAACATTTCGACTGATTCATGCTTTTCCTTTAATTCACCTAATTTATTATTAATAAAGGAAACAAGCACAATAGAATCATTAACCACCACTCCAATAAGAGCGACCACCCCCATCAGGGCCATAAACCCCAAGGACTCTCCGGCAACAAGAAAGGTAAATACTACACCGATTAATCCAAAGGGAATCGCCGACATGATAACCAAAGATTGAGACAAGCGCCCAAACATAGCGATCAAAATGAGAAAGATAAACCCGAGCGCACCAATAGCAGCTTTTCGTAAATAACCGAACGACTCCTCAGTGTCTTTTTGTTCTCCCACCATTTCAAAATTCAAACGCGGAAAATCTTGAGAAATTTTCTCTATCAGCTCACTCATCTGTTTATTGGCACGAAGAGATGTTGTCTTCAAATTATCAATTTCCGCAGACGCAGAAATGGCCCTTTTAAAATCCTTGCGGCGAATAACAAAGACGCCCTTGCGCTCTTCAATTTTAGCCACTCGCGCAAGGGAAACCCTCTTGCCCTGATTATTATAGACAAAAATGGTATTTAACAAATCAGTCTGCGAGCGAGCATTTTTGTCAAAACGAACACGAATGTTCAAATCCTCATCCGACTTTCTAATTTCTGTGACGGAATCACCTTGAATACTACGACGCAACTCAAGAGCGACATCCTGCACACTCAATCCCAAACGACTTGCCTCATAATCATCAACGCGAACAACTAATTGCCTGCGCCCTTCTTCAAAATCAATTTCAGAAGTTGTAACACCTTCTAAATGAGTAATCGCCTCCTGAACTCGCTTTGCCGCTAACTTCAATTGTCCAAGATCATCTCCAGAAATTTCCACATCAATAGGCTTCCCTCTTGGTGGACCATGCCTCTGCTTTTCAACGACTATTTCAAAGTTTTTTATTTTATCTTGAATCTTAGGAAGAATCGCCGCCATAATTTCGTCATTCGTTCTCAGGCGTAGATATTGCATTGTAAGATACAAAATAACCGAACCATAGTGAGGCCCCTGCTTACTTCCGCTAGGTCCACGACGTCGTTGCTGCCCCACCAAAGAGCGCACCATTTCGTATTCTTCTCTCTTTAGCTCTTTTAGGGCAATGGTTTCTGCCTCCTTGATAACTTCATTTGTCTCATGAAAAGAGGTTCCCACTGGTCCTCTAAAATTGATCTGAATTTCTGTTACATCACTCGACGGGAACAACTCAAAACGCATACGCGTCGCCACAAAAACACTTACACAAAGCAATAAAAGGAATAGGGCCAAGCTTGCATAATTAAAACGCATAGAAAAGCTCAGCCACTTATCATATCTCTTCAAAATGGCAACAAACCATTTCTTTTCAAGTACTGCTTCCTTTTTGACTTTCACCAATTCCGCTAAGTGAGAAGGAAGAATAAAAAAGCACTCAAGTAACGATGCGGATAAACAGAGAATAACAATCGTGGGAATGACCCACATAAATTTCCCCATAATGCCGCCAATAAAATACAAAGCCCCAAAAGCAGCGATCGTTGTCAGCACCGTGGCCGTAACAGGCATAACAGTTTCGCGCGCAGCCTGAATAGCCGCATCTTTGGGCTTCCACCCCTGTTCAAGGTAGCGATAACAATTTTCCGAAACGATAATCGCATCATCGACCAACATTCCCAGAACAACAATGAGGGCAAACATACTCATCAAATTAATCGTTATTCCCATGGCATCCATCAAAGAAAAAGCGGCCATAAAAGCAAGTGGTGCGCCCAATGAAGTCACAAGGGAAATTCTAAAATTCAAAAAGAGAAGTAGACACAAAAAGACGAGAACCATCCCCTGAATCCCACTTTTTGTTAATACGTTAAGACGGCGCTTCACAAAAAACGAAAAATCGTCACTAAATGAATAGGATAGTTTGAACTGATCTCGCGTCTTGAAATATTCTGCAACGTATTTTTTTATTTTATCAGTTGTTCCTAAAACATCGGCCTTCTCATGAGCAATAATCCGCAAAAAGCCTGCCTGTTTTCCATCGGCCCTGTTTTCAATATCACTGTCATCCAAAATGTGCGCAACCAGTGCCACATCTTTAACCCGAACATTTTTTCCATTGATATTAGATCGCACAATCACAGAGGCTACATCACCGGCATCAACGAACTCTTCAGAGGTTCTAACTGAAAAGTCGGCCCTCGGACTTTTGATCTCACCAGCACTCAAATTGATATTGCGCTTTGCAATTGCCTGAGTGACCTCGCCCACAGTCAGCTCTAATCGCTTCGCCTTATCAGGGTCAATAGCGACATCGATAATTTCATCGCGCACCCCCGTAAACTCAATGTCTGAAAGCTCCTTGATTTTATTTTCCAAAAAATCACGAAGATCTCTTATTCCCCGTCGAAGATTCATCTCATCATCCCCCCAAACGGCAACCTTTATAAGAGGACGATTTTTACTTTCAATTTTTTCAATAACAGGAAGTTCTGCATCATCGGGCAAATCATCGACCAGCGCAACGGCGTCACGCAAGCTCTCTTTAACCTCATCGGTATCATAAGAGGGATCAACTTCAATAATGACCATTGAACGCCCTTCCATCGAAAGAGCATTGAGTTCCTTAATTCCACTCACTCCTCGAATTTTACGTTCAACGGGAATGGTCACCAATTTTTCCACATCCTCAGAAGAAGAACCAGGATAGATGGTATTAATGGCAATATATCCAAAAGAGACATTAGGAAAAATCTCTTTTTGTAATGTAAAAATCGACCATCCTCCAATCACCATAACGAGCAAGGTAAAGACATTTACTAAAAGAGAACGCTCTACAAAATATTCTAAAATTTTACGCATATTTTACTGCCTAGATTTCTTTTTTACTTTCCAAATATTTTTTTAATAGCCCTAGATCCTTTTCACGTGTTGCACATAAAACCTCATATTTTAGAAAATATGAAACAAAGGTCCGCTCGATATTAATAAGATTTTCTTCAGAAGCAATAACACGATTCAAATCAGTCTTCCCCAACTCATAGAGATGATTCGTCTCTTTCACTGCCCTTTGAGCAATGGTTCTGTTTTGCAACACTGACTGGATATTATTATAAGACAAAGAGATTTGGTCACTATAGCGCTGTTGCTGTAGCTCTAGGTTCCGCTTGATATATTCTTGGCGTTTCGCATTTATCTGTTGAGAAATTTTCACTTTTGCCAACTCTAAACGGGCCGGCTTAAAGTCCCAAGGAAAAGACAAGGCAAGAGCAAGAAGCTTTTCATGAGTATCACTCTTAGGGAATGTCTCCGAAACAGCATCCGATGCGCCCATTTTATAAGTATTGCTTTTCAGCTCTGCACTTAATTTTAAAGCTGGAAATAGTTCCATTGAACTGCGACGCACTTGCTCTTTTAATAAATCCCCTTCACGTTGTAATGCCTGTAGCTCCAAAGAACTAGGAGCTTGTGCCGCTGTATCCACTAAACGAGGCGCCCGAAAGGGAATTTCAAAAAAATCCTGCTTGGCCAAATTTCGATGCAAAGCCTGCTCCATGGCCGAAACAGCTTCTGAAAGGTTTGCCTGAGCCGTCCGCAAAGCCTCCTCTTGTTGCCTTGTATAAATTTGTGCATCAAGTTGATCTGCTTTTTCACTCACCCCATCTCGCACTCGACGAGTAACAAGGTTCTCTCGTGTTTGGGCCCTCTTTAAAGCCTCTCCTTGAAGATGAACTAAACTCAATTGAGCTTTTACCTGCAAATAAGTGCTATAGAAGGAATACAAGAGTAACTCTTCCGATTGCTCTAATTGCTTTGTCGTCAGCTCAACGCCAAGCTTTGCAGATTTAAGCTCACTCCAGTACTTACGCCCAGCGAAATTGCCATCAAGATCGAGAGAGAGCCCTAGCGAAAACTCAGATTGGGCCATATTATCGTCCTCTAAAGCTTGCCTTAAAGAGCTACTTGCCCCAGAAAAATCATAGGAATGAATAGTCTGAGTTGCCGAAAACTCCACGCCATATGAGACTGGCCTAGCAATCCCCAAAGTTAAAGACTTAGTCTTTGTTCCACTCTGCGAACTACTTGAAAGAGAACTCAACTGATTATCATCATAAGCTAAACTTGAACTTACCACCCAATTTTTAGACGATTCTATGATTTGAGGGGCCAGGGCAGCCTTTTCCTGTTCAAATTTTTGAATTCGCAACTGAAAATTTTGGTCCATAAACTCTTGAAGCATTTCAGGAAAATTGGCCCAGGCTATAATTGGGAAAAGAAAACTGACAACAAAAAATGCTTTAAACATTAAAACCTCCAGCCCCTTAGACGATGACTTTTCTTTTTGGTTCAAATTATTTTTCTACTCTTACTCTTTTTTTAAAAATAGAGCAAAACTTATTGCTTTTTTTGACTTTTTTGAGGATAAGGAGCCTAAGAGAAGGGAAGATCATCGCTGGGGCAACTCAGAGGAAAGTCCGGACACCATAGAAGAGCGTAGCGGGTAACGCCCGTCCACCGTGAGGTGAGGACAAGTGCAACAGAAAGAATGTACAGGTAATGCTGTAGTGAAATCAGGTAAACTCTACGCGGTGCAAGCCCATGTAGGCAGGCGCTTAATGCTTCTTCGGCAAAGTCTGCGGGTAGGGTGCTCGAGTCTAAAAGTAATTTTAGACCTAGAAGAATGATGGTCCACGACAGAATCCGGCTTATCTCCCTTCTCTTTTTTGTTCTTACAATGTCTTGCATTTCATTACTTTTTTTCATATGTATCTTGTTTCTGATATCAAAGGGGCGTATTAAGCCTCCACTTTGAACGAGTCTATTTCTAAGGGGGAATTATGAAATTTTTAGCACTCGCATCATCAGTTCTTTTTTCAGTATCTGTTATGGCCGCACCAGTTGTTACACACAAAAACTGTAATGTTGCCGTGGAACTCAGTACGACAGAAGATGGCCTTAATCTTTTTATGGCCCAATCTGTAAAAAACGCCTTCAAAGGCAAAGGCTACACTCTTGTTGATCAAGCGGAAGTAACAGCTGAAAATCCAGCGATGGGTCTTCGCATTGATCTCAATACCGCTCTTCTTGGAAAGAAATTTAGACGTGGAGAATGTTCTGCAACAATCTCCTTGAGAAATGACATCTTAGTAAATGAAGAAGGCGACATGCGTTTGACTTCAGAAGTTTCCAGAAAAGGCAATTTAGCAAATGTTGGTAAAAAATGTATCAAAGCAATTGCAGAAGAATTAGCAAGCTACCCAGTCTGCCAAGCGCTTAGACCTGTTGTTATATCTGAACCAGTTATCGTTGAACCAGTTGAGCCAGCACCAGTAGAAGAAACACCTACTTTATAATTTAAATCTATAAAATCCGTGGACTACTTTTGTAGTCTGCGGATTTTTTTCATATAAGCATCCAACATCGCGGCTTCAAAAACATCATTGTCCTCAAAGCTTTTGCCAAAAACAGGCTTCCACAAGTTTTGGTCTTCCATGCACATATAGAAAAACAAGTCTTCGTGCCAAGGCGTAAAAGCTTGATAAAGCGCTTGAAACATTTCTTGCTTGAGTTTGAAGGGATAAGAAAACTTCCCCGCAATTTCTTCAAGAGGCATTTGTAAAATTTTACTTTTGAGCCCTCTTTTGCGAATGAAATTGATAACCTTTCGAGAAAAAGTCACTGTTCCCATGGAAATCATGGCCAATTCAGAAGATGAAAAGCGCTTTATAATTTCTTGCGCAATACTCAGATATTCACTCTTACAGTCTTTGAAATAAACCATAGGATGAAAATGAAAACCAACCAAAGTCCCTTTATCGCGAATTTTTTCTGCCGCTCTCAGACGTTGCTCCAAGCTGGCCGTATTTTTTTCTTCGTGATCAATAATAATTTGGGGATTTAAAGACCAAGTCACAATTACATTGTTTGGAATTTCTAATTGCAAAAGATCAGCGATATTATCGGACTTACTCTTAAGTTCTAAGATCACATTGGGATGCTCTTGGGCAAATTCAAACAAATGAGTCAAAACCGAGTTGGTATTTCCCATCAGAAGTGAATCAGAGCCCTGTCCTGTACCAATGTGATATCTTTTATGAGGATCAAGCTCAAGAGATTTGAGTTTTTCCCTCAAATTCGCTTCCACTTTGATCACTGGCTCATGATAAAAAAACTGAATACTACAATAGGTACAATCGTGCTGACAGCGTTTAACAGAATCCAAAGTATAGAGGTTACAGCAGCGCGTTTTAGAAGAAGCCACAGGGCAGCGCCCTAAAATCTCTCCTTCTGTTTTAAAATCCTGGATCGGTAGATTCAAAATTGAATCCTCTGATACGAAATGACTATAGTCTTTGGGACGGGCCAAAATTGCATCATAAGATTTTTGCAAAAACTGAAAGAGCTTTTTTTTCTCTTGAGGAAGATTTTTTATCGCCCCACTATCTTCAGGCCAAAAGTCCAAAAGACTTTCTTCCTGAAAAGATTGCAGGTCAATGGCCATTTCCACGATTTTACGCGTTTCCTGAAACGAAAAGCTCCAACGCTGAATTTTTTCTTTGAGAAAAGAACGCAGAGAAGAATCCAAAGGATATTGTTGTAAAATATTATGCTGATCGCTCATGAGCTATTTTGAACACAAATTAGGTACTTTATCCAGTAAATCTTGAGGCTTTAAATCCGCATTTTGGCCGATGATTTTTCCACCATTGAGTTCGACAAAATCAGAGAGCTTTACGGAATACTCCGAAATATCAGTCACAATAATAAGTCGTTTAGCCTCAGAGTCTTTTATCCATTGAATAAGGCGATCCTGATCGTTGAGCCCATAGTTGATGCACAACATATCCAAAGTCCCCATTTCCTTCTTGCCTGTATCAAATACTGAAAGATTAAGCTTCTTGCATTTTTTTTGCAGATGTTCGACAAAACTACGACGCCCACAGCGTGCTGGGTCATTACTAGAATCAACGGCCCGCAGACTCGAGCTCGTATCAATCCAAACTTCTAGCTCACTACTGACTTCTTTTGCGATCTCTTTTTCTTTTTTGGCCTTGCCACAGTAAAGATCAAAATAATAGCCTTTATCACACTCAACTAACTGATTATCTTCTCCCGAAATATATTTATCTGTTCCAATCTGTTTGTACTTGTCTTCTTTTACTTGTACGGTCTCTTCACCTTCTGCATCAAAAAGACCAATCTGAGGATGAAAGTACTGATCACCAACCTTAGTCGCCTCTTTACGATACTTTTCTTCAACTAATGCGATCGCTGGTGAAAATCGAATTTGCGTAGCTGCCAAAATTTCTTTGACCGAAGGAGGGAGACAACCTTGCTTTTGCGTAGGGCTAGATAAAAGCCAAAGTTCAAAGCTCTTGGGCATGGCCCAAAGAGAACTTGCGAAAGAGAAAAATAATAAAACGGCAAGCCATTTCAAAATTCAATACCCTTTTGACGAAAATAGCGGAAGAGAGAGGTTCCCACGTCCACAATGACATCTCGTCCTTCAATATCCAAATTCAAAAAATCCATCAAGTAGGCTTTTTGTCTCGGACTCAATCCTTCTATTTTTTCCCGAAGAGGTGTTTCCTGTGCTTCTCCGCGAAAAGGAATTGTGCGCTCACGTCCACCAATCGTCACTTTGGCATCAACATTTCTGCGAGCAGATCCACCTAGAGAATCAGAAAGTGCATCTTCAACTCCATCCGATGGTCGCACTGTTCCCAAATTTTCATCGTAAACAATTCCACCATCCTCTCCCCTATCGGCAGAAGTATCGTCTTTATAAAGTCGTACCAATCTCTTGAATGTTTGCTCATGCCCTTCTTCTACAAACTCGATAATTTCGTGAAGCGGGATATCTAACTTTGCAACAATATTTCCAATCATCTGCGGATCGATGTCTTTGGTTTTCAGATTGATTAAGCGACTTAAGGTTGAAACACTCGTGCCCGTCATTTCGGCAAGATCTTTTTGGGATAAATTTCCACGTACTTGCATGTACTTACGTACAACGCCGAGAAATAGATCGAGATTTTCTTTTTTAAATTTCACCATACAAACCTCCTAAATTACTTATCGGATAGAAAATATATTTCTTTATGCAATTTTATTGCTTGACGCTTTGCGTAAAGTATTTTAAAATGAAATCAACAAAACGCTTCGAGGAGGAAAAAATGAAAACCTTAAGCGAAATGGGCGAAAAGACTTTAAGACTGACATGCAATCAATATGAAATTATCGAGCAGACAAATATAAATAATGATCAATTCAAAGGACTTAGCATTAGCGGTTCTTTGTTTTCTAAAACAAATTTTGTTAATGTAACTTTTGAAAACTGTATTTTCTTCGGATCCAAGATTGAAAACTGCTCTTTTGTAAATTGCAAGTTTATCAATTGCGAGTTTCACTTTTCAAGTATTTACAAAACATCCCTCAATAATTGCTACTTTAAAGGGAGTACTTGGATTGGCATGAATGTAAATAAAAACAGTTTTTTCAATTGTCATCTTGACCCTAAGTCACTGTATTTTGCAGAGCTAAATGAAAATTTATTGCAAAATTGCTGGGGAACACCCGGAAAAATTGAAATTAAAATGGCTGCATAAATATAAATGTGAAATTTCTTTGCATCTCACGGATTCACTAGCAGCACCCCTTCTACGTTTTTGAGATGCCCTACCTCGACGCCTATTGATCATCAGGGAGGAAAATAGGCCCTTTCTCACTCCCTACCTCATAAGATGGGAAGCTTCTCTCGGAGCTTCCCATCCTCTTCCCTTTTATTGCGCAGCGCATTTAAAACATTTTCTAACATCGCCCCATATTCTTTACATTGCCCTTTTTCTTTGATTTTCACGGTGCTATGTTGCGCCCAGTTGAGTCAAAAACTTGACCAAAACAATCGGAGATTGCGCATGTTACAAAATTTTAAAGCTAAATTGACACTTTTTGGTTTGCTGCTCGTTGCTTCTTTTAGCCTTGCAGCTCAAGACGCCCTTAACTGCCCTAATTGGGTACCCAAAACATTTAAGGCCGTTTACTCTGAAAAAGCCGGCCTTCTTGGCAACGGCGGTGGTTCTTGGTGGGATCCAGATTACAAAACCCCTATCACTTGCGAACAAGTTGGAACAGTTGGTACCGTTCTTCAGGAAGTCAACAAGCTGGTTGATGGAAAACTGGGAGTCCCCAAAACTCCTTATCTTAACCTTATCGATGAAGATGGTAACGCTTACTTAGCCGGTAACATTATTAATGTTCCTATGAAAATCATTTTTGATGGCTATGGAAAACACCCCATTTATACTCATGCCGTTTGGGCCCATGAATATGGTCACGCCATTTTTGGTCACAATATGAAGTATGCTCTAAAAGATTGGGCAGAGATGGATAGAAACATGAAATCTTATATTGAATTCATGATGAAATACACTTTGCGTGCAACTCGTCTGCAAAAATATGCTTACGAGCTCGATCAACTCAAAAAAGCTCATTCTGACGATTTAGAGCGTATCAATTATTTGGCAAAACAAATTGATCAAATCCAAGAGCAAATAAATGCCATGGAAAAAGAATCTGAAAAATTCAATGACCTTAATTTCCACGACGACCTTAATACTTTCTCTGGTGGATACAATGAACTTTTCGCAGATACAGTTGCCGTAATGCACGCTGGGGGAAAAGGCGACATCATTGCAGACTCTCTTTTCAGAACAGGCCTTTGGGAAGATAAAAACTACAAATCAATGATCAAAAACAGAGATTTCACTAACCGCGAAAACCGCATTGAACGTTGGAAAGTGGTAACAGAAGAGCACGATAATTTTGCCCCTACTCGTTATCACCTCTATAAGTACTATATCGACAACCCAATCTACCGCCGTTACAAAGGTTACGTGGTATATAAACTGTTTATCTCGATCAAACTTGAATTTGAAAAGTACTTACCTGCTTTGAACAAAATTGACATGGAAGATCCTGATACCATCGTCTATTTAAATAAAAGTTTGATGAAGCGAATTGATGAAGAATTTGCAAAAGATAAAAAGTATTTCTCGCAAAAATAGAAAGTACCGATTTAGCGCAATATAAAAAAAGGGGGAAGCATTGCTTCCCCTTTTTTATATTAGCGCCATGCCCACAACATCCAAACAGTCAAAATCATCAAAATCGTTCCATAAATCCGATAATCCAAATACTTCTTTGCCTCAACCACTTTATCAATAACAATATTCCAAGAAGCAGTCTCATCATCTTTCATAAAAAGAGATAAAATATAGATGAAAGTAATGGTGATGCAGAAAAAGAAAATCGCAAGATAAAGAAAGTGCCAATTAACAGCAAGTGCAAAAAAGATAATGGCCAAAAGATGACCGGCAATCATCCCCCAAAAAGCACCATGACGCGAAATTGAGCCTCTAAAAAAGACTCCTAATAAAAAGACGGCCACGACCTGAGGGACAAGATAGCTCAAAGCATTTTGTAGATAAGAAAAAAGAGTGCTAAAGCTGGCCACCACAGGAATCCATAAAATGCTGATAATCATAATTGAGATGGTCGTCAGACGTCCAATATTCATCAACCCTTTGTCTGTTGTCTGGGGACGTAAATTTTTAACAAAGTCAAAGGTAATAAGGGTGGAAGCAGAATGTAAAGTTGAGTCAATGCTACTCATTATGGCAGCAATAAGACCAGAAAGAACTAGGCCCTTGATCCCCACCGGCAAAAGCTCGGTTACCAGCTTTACAAAAACCTGATCCGAAACTTCAAGATCGGGAAATATATTTCTTGCCCAAACTCCAGGCAAAACCATAATAAACAGGGCCGTTAACTTAAGAGCTCCTGCAAGCATTGCCCCCAAGCGTGCTTGTGTAATGTTTTTGGCACCCAAAATTCGCTGAACAATATATTGATTAGTACACCAATAATAGAGCCCTAAAATTGGAACCCCAAAAAGGAGACCAGGCCACGGCATTACGGCATCATCCATAGGGCGAATAAGAGAGAGATGCCCCTCTGGCGTTGAAGCGACGAATTGAGCCCAACTCATATCAAGCTGATTCCAAGCAATCCAAGAAATAACAATAGAGCCCACCAATAGGATAATTGCCTGCACAACATCGGTGTAAACGACGGCCTTCAAGCCTCCACCCGCAGTATAAAGCCCTGCAACCAAACACAAAATAACTCCCGCTTGCATATAAGAAAGTGAAGGGAAAAAAGTCGTAAGCACCAAAGCACCAGCGTAGAGAACGGCCGCCAAATCCACAAAAATATTGCCAATAATTGTCAGACCGGAAAAATAAAAACGTAAGCGGTAATCAAAACGCTTTTCTAAAAACTCAGGCAAAGTTGTAATACGAGTTTTAAAATAATACGGAACAAGATATATCGCAGCAAAAAACAAAATCGGTGCAGCCATCCACTCATACGAAGAAACGGCGATACCACTCTGATAAGCAACGCCAGCTAAACCAATAAGTGTCGCACTGGAAATATTTGAAGCAAAAAGAGAATTCCCCACACTAAAGAAGCTCAAACTTCTTCCCGCAAGAAAGAAATCCTCTGAAGTTCCCTGCTGTTTTGTCAGCCAAAGCCCTAGCGCTAAAACTCCTACCATATATATGGCAATAATCCCGTAGTCCAGTCCTGCTAGCATAAAGATTCTCCTTAAAAAATAAATAGTTAACTTAAATGATGACGTATTTTCTAATAAAGGGCAAATGGATTGATGGTCGATCCATATTTTAGATCGCAAAAAACAAAACAATCTATTTTAAACATGAAACTAGTTAGTGCTATAGAGGGAGCATGCATACGGAGCAGTTATGAAAAAATTTATTCTATTCATTGTTTTTGCGTCAATCAATTCAGTCTGGGCAGAGTGCCTTATTCCCGCAAATTTTAAGTTGATTGGTCTTTCCACTGAAAGAGTTTTTCGCGTCTCCCGCTGTTCTCTCCCCCAAATCAACACCGCCCTGGCCGAACTCATTGAAGTAGAAAATGGAACCCGTTTGGATTCTTTTTCTCTGCAAAAAACAAAACTAGAAAAAATTCAAAAGACGCTTGCACAAGACTATCGCGAGTACAGAGGTTCAGCTCCACTCGACGAGCATGGTTTTGCCTTATTACAACGTTTTACCAACAAAGATGCCTCTTCTCTTATGCAGCATGGAGAAATCATTGAAGCATATAAAAATGAAAAAGGCACAAGCGATCTCATCACCTTTTTCAATAGAGATTATTCTTTGCTGGTCGTGATAACAAAATTCAAATACGCCAACTAACTTATTTTTTCTTATCGAATAAAACTCCTTCCGAGTATGAATGGGCCAAGTCATTCTTATCCACTGTTTTATCGCGAGAAGCTGCTGCTTTCTTATAGATGCTACGGGCCCTCTGCCCTTGCAGCTTTTGTTGAGCGACTTTTACCTTTTCTTTTTCTGATAGAATAAAAACTGTTGTAGATGGCTCCTCCTCAACCTCTTCAAGAATAACTGCCTCACGTTTTAAAGCGACACCTCTATCTTCAAACTCAAAAAAATCTTCCTTATGCTGCGCTTGCGGCTTCAACTGGACACGTTTCTTCGGGCTTTTGTGATGAGACTCCTGCTCTTCCTCCTTTACTTCTTCTTTTGCTTCTCTCTTGAGTGGCAGTAGCTTTCCTCCAGCTTCTTCCGAGGTTTCCGATTCAACATCAACACCTCCCGGAAAAGCCTCTTCAATTTCATGAACAGCCTCTACTGTAGGAAGCTTATCACTCAAACGCTTCGTCTCCTGAGGAGTCAAAAGCTTTAGGGTTCCCATTATTAAATGTCCAACTGGAGATAAGGGCATAGGCTCCTCCAAATTGTTATTCTCTTGCACAAGCTCTAACCTATTTTCAGCAGCCTTTTCGCGCTTAGGTTGTTCTACCTGCACAATTTTTGGTTTCTCTATTTCAGGCTCCGCATCGTCTGAACGCAAATATTCAGGCATGCTGCCATCCCAAATAACATCTCCCGCCTCGGCAAATAGACTCTTTTTAAAATAGTCACTTAGCCGCTTAATTTCACTTGGCGAAAGCAATTTGAGCGAATGAATCACAAGTGATTCTTTTTTCACTCATTCCTCCTTAAAGATCAGAACGTAAATGTCTCTACTTGCTTATCGGTAAAAAGCACAAAAGCTTGAGTTTTTTTGTCGGAAAAGAGTGGAAATATAATTTGTTTAAAAAAAA
>QKCN01000121.1 GCA_003245675.1 Bacteriovoracaceae bacterium
CGTCTTGTCTTATATTTGCCTATACCCAAGGCATCTCTGTGGATCGTTTACAGCAGGCCGTGAAAGATTTGAAATTGGTTCGTCGGCGTCAGGAGTTTCGTGGATATTACAAAGGAGCTCTTGTTATTGATGATTTTGCTCATCATCCTCGGGCAGTAAGTGTGACACTTGATTCCCTTCGCAAAACCTATGGGGATCGGCGCATGATTGTTGTTATGGACCCTGTTTCTGCCACTGCGCGGAGTAATCTTTTTCAAAAAGAATTTGCCGAGAGCTTGTCTGAAGCAGACTCTTTTATTTTGGCCAAACCATATTTAAAAACGACGGCCAAAAACTTTGGTGATATGGATGCCGATTTATTGATTCAAGATGTGAGCAGACTATTTGAAATACCAGCTTGTACCGCTGAAACACTTGAAGAATTAAGAGATGCCATTGATCGTCAAATAAAAGAAGATGATTTATTGGTTATCTTGAGTAATAGAACTTGTCTTGGTTTATGGAATTCTGATTTTGTGAAGGAAATTAAAAAATAAATGAAGTTATTTTTGGTGCTCAACTTTTTTTTGCTCGCCGGATCTGTTTGGGGAAAGGCTCCGCAATCAGAGCTTTCGACCTATTTAAAGTTGCAGAAAAAATTTTCTCGATCTTTGTGTGGAAAAGGGGAGGACGACAAGTATTATCAGCTTCTCAAAAATTATCGCAGTGATGGTTTTTTTCTGCCTTCTCTTGAAGATAAAAGAGTTGATTATACCGCCATCGAAGAAAATCTTCCACTATTACAAGAAAAGAAAAAATGGCTTGAAGAGCAATTCGCAACTCTTTCTAAGATGAAACAGTTGCCAGCCTTTGATGATCGTCTTATTCAAATCGAACAGTTATTACATTTGATCTTGCTTTCGAAAGAGAGAATTTTAAAAGGGCAGAGTGTTGAGCGAGAGCTTTTGAAATCGAAAGAGATGATTTTTCAGTTAAGGGAGTTTATTGGAAAATTGAGGGAAGAACTTCCCTTCTTTTTGAATTTTAAAAGTCCTGTTGATTACCTTGCATTACGGCAGAGTTATGAAGAGATTAAAGA
Source organism: Bacteriovoracaceae bacterium (assembly GCA_003245675.1). Lineage (GTDB taxonomy): Bacteria > Bdellovibrionota > Bacteriovoracia > Bacteriovoracales > Bacteriovoracaceae > SZUA-425. The sequence continues at coordinate 1,079 of QKCN01000121.1, forward strand.
TGATAAGTCAAAAGAAAGAGAGCAGAACACTATTTATTTGAAGCGTAAGATTATTGAGGATGGGGCAATGGACGAAGATCATCGCAATTTTGATCTTGCTTTTCGTTCGACCTTTGATTCTCTTTGGTTGGCCCTGCGCGATTACGAAAGTGGCTTTTTACAAGAGAATTTGCGTTTTGATATTCATTATATTTTAAATGAGATTGAAAAAAAGACGCGTCGGGGTTTAAGTCTTCAGATTCAACGAATGGTTGAGTGGAAACAACGAACTGTGCGCATGATTGATTTTTATCAAAATATTGTAAACGAAAAATCCTTGCCCGAAAAAAATAAGCCCAGTTCAAAACGAATTTTGCGCAAGTCTAAAGACCGTTTTCAGCTTCAAGATTTTGTACTTAAAAAGCAGGCAGAGGTTTTTTCTTTTTGGAAGCGGCAAAGTACGCGCATGAAGGCCCTATTTGCACTTGAGACTATTTTGTATAATGAAGTCGGGCGATTGGATGGCCCAGGATCTTTGGAAAGGCAGGCCGTTGCTCAGGTTGTTAAAAATCGTATTGGAGATCCTGAATATAGTGTTATTGATGAGCATGATGCAATTTTTCCTTATTTGAAAAAGTTTTCACTTAAAAAAATTCAAATCGAGCACTGGCTGGGAGCTTTGCTAAAAGAAGGTGAATTTTCTTTTACTTATTATTTTATTCCCGAAACGGTGCGCGTGTTTTGCCCGGATATGAGTCGTTCTGGTCAAACTTTGCGGAAAAAGAATCTAAAGATCGCACTAAGTAGCTTAAGTGATGCGCGCAGTAATTTTAGGGCGACCAGATATTACTCGCGGATTTCAATGATTGGTCGTATTGATATGGCAAAAGTTTGGAGTGATTTTGAGATATTGCCTGAATCTCCAGGTATTGCCATTCGTGGCCGTTTAGAACGAGAACTGAGGGCGGCAATAGGAAAAATGAGTTATAAGTATTTATATTCATTTGATCTTGATAAGAAGAACTTTGATGTGATTGAGTCACTCGGACATACGCTTGTTATGCACAAAGAGGATAATAGGCTTTCTCTTCACTATTACCGCAATCCCCATTTATTTTCTTATTTCAGCAAAAGAAAGAAAATTTAAGATTTGTTGCGTTCATGCTTGCTTTTTGCGCATTGCTTCGATATACTCGTGCAATTAAAAACTAGAGTATTATTTGTTTATTTACTTATACTCATCCTATTTCCCTTTTTGAGAGGACCTAACTATGAAAGATTTTATTTTTACCTCTGAATCAGTTACAGAAGGACATCCCGACAAGATGGCAGACCAAATTAGTGATGCTATTTTGGACGGGCTTTTGGCCGTAGACCCCCAATCTCGTGTTGCTTGTGAAACCATGATTAAAACAGGAATGGTTATTGCTGCAGGTGAAGTTACAACTCATGCGCATATTGATTATCGCGATATTATTCGCAAGAAGATTATTGATATCGGTTATGATCATTCTGATAAAGGTTTTGATGGTAATACTTGTGCTGTGATGATTGCACTTGATCGCCAATCTCCAGACATTTCCCAAGGAGTGACAGAAGGAGAGGGGACTTATAAAGACCAAGGTGCTGGAGACCAAGGTATTATGTTTGGTTATGCTGTTAATGAAACAGATTCTTATATGCCACTTTCTATTGATTTGAGTCATCGTTTGGCCAAGCAATTGAGTGTTATTCGTAAAAATGGAACAGCTCCTTTATTGCGTCCAGATGGAAAAACTCAAGTTTCTGTTGAGTACAAAGATGGGAAAGTCAATCGCATTGATACCATTGTGGTTTCTTCTCAACATGCTGAAGAGATGACCTTGAAAGAAGTTCAAGAGGTCATTATGGAAGAAGTCATCAAGAAGACAGTTCCCCATGATTTGATTGATAAGCACACTAAATATTTTATCAATCCAACAGGCCGCTTTGTTATTGGTGGCCCAATGGGTGACTGTGGTCTTACTGGCCGCAAAATTATTGTAGATACTTATGGTGGTCACGGAGCTCATGGTGGAGGCGCTTTTTCTGGAAAAGATCCAAGTAAAGTTGACCGCTCTGCAGCCTATGCCGCTCGTCACATTGCTAAACATATCGTTGCTGCAGGACTTGCTGATCGTGCCATGATCCAACTTGCTTACGCTATTGGTGTGGCTGAGCCAGTCAGTTTTTTGGTGAATACTTTTGGAACCAATAATGTGTGTGAAGAAAAAATTGCTGGCGCCGTAAGAGAAATCTTCGATATGCGTCCTAAGGCGATTATTGAGAGCTTGGATCTTCTTCGTCCTATCTACTCTGATACTGCTGCTTATGGTCACTTTGGTCATGTCGATGCAGAAGAGTTCTCTTGGGAGAAATTGACTCAGCTTGATAAATTAAAGTCTATGTTTTAATCTGAATAGGTAGAATAAATATAGAGAGAAGAAGCCTCCCTTTTATTTGGGAGGCTTTTTATGTACAGGATGTACGGTATGCCGACGTGAGCAGGAGCGTTCGTCGGCGATGTAAGGGTTTTGTTTCGTATATGAATACACTTCAGTTTCTTATTCGCCATACTCCCTTTTGGGCCATTCCCCTTATCTTTTTATCAGTGGAGTTTGCTTATATTTACTGGCTACGCGAGAGAAAGAGAGTTGCGAGGACTTTCATTGCATTAGGTGTTTTTTGTCTTGCTTGCCTTGTGTTTTACTATATGGCTGGAGGCCCAGAAAAAGCTCCGGGGCGTTTTTGGCAATTTTTCAATTGACTTTTGTTCTGTACAATTTTATTTCTGAATAAATTCTGGTTTTGGAAAGGTGAAGTTGGTGAGATTCCAACACTGTCCCGCAACTGTGATGCTCATTTAGTGAGATAAGTCAGATCCCTCCAAGGCTCAATTACCCGCGGAGGTCTTTCATGTATCTATTATTCTTTTTTCTTCTCTCTTTCCCTTCAATTCTTTTTGCTCAAGATGGTCTGATGCGTTTGGAGACAATTCATATTGATTCAGGTAAAACTGAGTTTTTGCAAAACTCCTCAGCAGCCTTTCATCAAGTAATTGAAAAAGAGGATTTAGATATTGGGGGGCAAGTTAGTTTAGCCGATGTGCTAAAGCAAATTCCTTTTGTGGATTTAAAGCAGGGACAAGGGGGAGCGACCAGTTCTCTTTATGTCCGAGGTTTAAAGAGCGAGCATGTGGCAGTGCTTGTTGATGGCGTTGAGTTTTATGATCCATCGACAATTGGTAGCCGGTCTGATTTGGGATCAATTTTACTTGGGCCAGTGGAGCGAGTTGAGTTTATCCGTGGAGGACAATCCTCTCTTTTTGGGACGAGTGCTTTGGGAGGAGTCCTTAATATTGTAACTAAGCCGCAACAGGAGAGAAGTGCTTACAATTTATCGCTAGCGAGTACTACTGATCGCAAAAATAATCTTGGTCTCTATGCTCGCCAAAATTATGGAGCTTGGCTTTGGTCTGCCAATCTATCCTATGCTCAAGACAAAGGATACTCTGTCACGAATGAAGGCAATGATTTGGAAAAAGATAGTATCGCCAATTTGGGAATCAATCTTTATTCCAGATTAAAAAGGGAAAATTCTCTTTGGGAATTTTTTGCGAGGGCCAACAAAGGAAAGGCTGATTTAGATGCGACCACAGGGACTAAAGATGATCCTAATTATTACAGCCAAACACATCAAGAGTTTTTGAAATTATCGTATGCTCACCGTTCTAACCATAAATCTTCTCAGAATTTTTCCTGTGCTTTGACAAAAAATAAACGAGAGTATTTTAATGATTCTGATGAGAATCATTTAGGGGAAAGCTTAAGAGAGGTTTTTAGGGGGCAGATTTTAAAGGCTGAATTTTTGCAAAAATGGGATTGGAACTCTGTGTGGGCTAGCCAATTGGGCATTGAAACAAAGAGCGAAAAGAGTTCTTCTTATTCAAAGGTCATAGGAGCATTGTCTTATGAAAATGAAGTCCCCGAAAAAGGAATTCAAAATAATGCTCTATTTTTATTACAAAGTTGGAGTCCTTCTGCGCTTTGGAGTCACTCTGCTTCCTTGCGCCTGGATCATCATTCTGAGTTTAAAAATTATGAAAGTTTTGGTTTTTCTTCTTTTTTCAAAAAATTTGGTGGAGTTTTAAAATTCAATTGGGCCCAAGCATTTAAGTCCCCAAGTTTGTATCAACTCTATTCAAAATATGGCAATCAAGATTTACAAGTCGAGGAGAGTCAATCTTGGGACCTAGGAGTCGAAAAAAGTTTTTGGCATAAACGCCTTGGCTTTGAGTTTGTGTTTTTCAAAACAAATCTCACGCAATTGATTGATTATGATTCAGCGAGCTCTCAATTTCAAAATACAGGAGAAGCATCTTTGTATGGAGAAGAGTTATCTGCCAAACTAGCCTTGGGTGATTGGAGTATTGTGCAATTACACTATTCTCAGCTCAATGCTAAAAATACAAAAAGCAATGAACAGTTGCTTCGGAGGGCCAAGCACCAAGCTAAATGTAGTTGGGATTTCTTCTGGCGAGAATTGTGGTCTAGTAAGTTAGAATACGCTTATATGGGGGAACGTGAGGATATTAACTCTGATTTAAAAAGAGTGAAGATGCCATCATATGGTCTTTGGAATTTTCGCCTGACCAGAAGCTTTCTGCAACAAAGTGAGATATCACTTAGTGTACACAATCTTTTTGATAAGCAGTATGAAGAACTTAAGTCTTACACGAGTCCTGGTCGTTCTGTGGTCTTAGAGTTATTTGCCTCATTTTGATTATCGATAGAAATTGCCCAGACCAGTGACACGAGAATGAGACCACTGCCTAAAAATTGCTCCATGGTAAACATTTCTTTGAGGTAAAGCATGGCCAAGAGTAGAGCAAAGATAGGCTCTAGCAAATAGATTAAGGCCGCAAGTTGGGCATGTAGGTGTTTTTGTCCATAGGCCATAAGCAGATAGGGCACTAGACCTCCCAAAATAATCAGAAAGAGAAGAGAGAAAAAAACAGAGCTTTCTAAAAAAAGAGCTGGATGTGGCCATTCTTTTAATGCGGAAAATGCAGAGGCTAAGAGTGAAGTGACTAAAAAAGATGAGAACATAATTGTCGGTCCAGAAAATTTTTGGCTGAGTTCTCCCAAGAGTGTGATGTGATAGGCATAGCAAAGTGCAGAGATAAAAACGAGGAAATCGCCAAAATTATAGGATTGGGGAAGCTGGAATTGAAAAGAAATAAAGTAAATTCCAAGACAGCTCATGAGGAGGGGAAGCCAAGTCGCTGTAGAAAGCTTGCGTTGAAAGTGCACTTTTAAGACCAGAGGAACGAGTATGACAGAAAAGGCCGTGATGAAACCTGCATTGGAAGCAGAGGTGTATTTCATCCCCTGGGTTTGAAAATAAATGGCCAAAAAATTAACTAGACCAAAGCTCCAAAGCATTTTGCTGGAAAGTGCTTTTTTAAATTCTCGGTGGATGGGGCGAAAGAAAAATAGGTAAAGCAAAAGCGCAGGGGCAAGAAAACGCACTGTAAGTAGTTGAAATGATGTTAGGTATTGGAGAAGGTGTTTAGATGCGACGAAGGTTGCACCCCAAAAAAAGGTGGCCAGCGTTAATGACATTATGGGAACTGTTTTTTTATTCATTTTCATTATTCCTTCTTGTCATGTGTATATATTACAGGGAGTTAAAAGTTAAGCGTCTAAAAATTGACACCCCCCTTGGATTTGCATACACTGCAGCCGGAGTCTTAGGCCTTGATTTTTTACTAGGGAATTTCTATGGATGATTTTGGATTTTTGCATAACCGTTATGATGGGGGGATGACTCCTTCTCATTTAAAACCTCGTGTGCGTATTCTCGTTGTTGAGGATGATCTTATCCTAGGACGCAGCGTTAAAAAATTCCTTGAAAAGGTCATGGGACTAGAGATCCTTTATTATAAAAGTGGTCGCGAGTGTATTGCCGCGGCAGAGGAGCTGGAGCTTGATATTCCATTCTGTTTGATTTCAGACATCAGTTTGGAGCAAGGAATGGACGGTCTTTATCTGATCGATATATTGAGGGAAAAAGGCTTTAATTTTGTGGCCATCGCCATGACTGGTTTTGCTAGTGTTGAAAATGCTATCTCCGCTACAAAAAAGGGTGTTTTTCATTATCTGACGAAGCCTTTTGAGCTAGAAAATTTGCACGATCTCGTGCTTCAAGCATTACGTAAAAATTTAAAAATAGATTTGAACCAAAGCCGAGAGACTCCACAAGCTAAAAGTAATATTCAGTTTAGTCGTTTTTCAATTGAGCTTCCCCAAGAAGAAGATATCTTTTGCGGCATTATTGGGCGCTCTCCTCTTATGAAAGAGGTTTTTAAGCGTATTGAAAAAGTTGCAGCAACTGATTCAACAGTTTTAATTACCGGTGCTTCTGGGACAGGAAAAGAGTTGGTGGCCAATGCCTTACACACTCTATCGACTCGTCATAAGCAAAAAAAGGTTTCAGTGAACTGTGGTGCGATTCCTTCAGAGCTTTTGGAAAGTGAACTCTTTGGACATGTTAAAGGCTCTTTTACAGGTGCTATTTCTAATCGCATTGGGCGTTTTGAAGTGGCTCATGGTGGCAGTATCTTTTTAGATGAAATCGGAGATATGCCTTTGTTACTGCAAGTGAAGCTATTAAGGGTTTTACAAAATAGACAGATTGAGCCTGTTGGGGCCAATCGTCCTATTGATGTTGATGTGCGTATTATTGCCGCAACTCATCGCGATTTGGAAAAAAGTGTACAAGAAGGGACTTTTCGTGAAGATCTATTTTACCGCTTAAATGTTATTCCAATTCGCATTCCTCAATTGAGGGAGCGTCGCGAAGATATTTCTTTGCTCATTGGGCACTTTGTGAATCGCTTTGTCAGTGCAGATGGAAGTAACCGCATTACTATTTCCGAAGAGGCGTTAGAGCTTCTTATCTCTTATGATTGGCCAGGAAATGTTCGCGAACTTGAAAACGTCATAGAAAGACTTGTGATTCTAAGAGGGGGAAGTGAAATTCGTCCAGAAGATCTTCCTGCTAAAATTTATCGCAATAATCCATTGGCCAGCTCTCTTTATAAAAATATTTTTGAATTGCCGGAAGATGGTCTCGATTTGAAGAGAGTTTTATCCGATATTGAAGATTCTCTTATTGAACAGGCCCTCAAAAAGACAAGGGGTAATAAAAATCAAGCGGCTAAACTTTTGACTTTGAATCGGACCACTTTGATTGAAAAAATGAAAAAGAAGAGTTTAGAGCTCCAGGTGTAAGAAATTGATAGTTGAGTATTCTTATATAAGAACCCTTAAAAATAGGCCCTTTTAGAGGGCCTATTTCTTTTTTTTTAGGAAGATAGAAATTTTTTCCGGTATCAAAATGATGACACGTAAATTTTTTCCTATGAGCAAAATTTTCCTTCCCTCAGACCGGACTTTTTTGTAGAATAAAGGAAGAGGCATATTAGGATGATTTTCGCCTCGTAAAAAAAAATGGAAACAGGAAGTTTCAGATCAATGGGAAAAAGCCAAAAGCAAACAACATTTAGCCCCTGGATGAAGAAAGCAGTGACTGCTGTATTTCTTTTTTCTTTGTGCCAACTGGTTTGGGCAGAAGTTCTTAGTTTTGAAAAATTCAAAACTCATCTTCGTATGAATCTCAATGTTAAAAAAGACCAATTGTACATCAGCAAAAAAGGTAATGAAGTTCTTTTGGAAACATTGAATCTTGAACTCTTTGAAAATTTACAGAAAGAAGCAGCCCCCTTACAGTCCAATAGTGAGTATTTTAGCAACATTCAAGGCAGTAAAGATGACTATCCTAACAATGCCGCTGTTTTGTCTCTTGGTTTAAAAAGTTCCAATGTAGAAATCTTTTCATTCTACAAAGCTTCAGAGAACAAATATATCGTTGATTTTTGGATTAACGATGGCCAAGAGAAAAAAGAAGAGGCGAAGCCTGTTGTTCAAAAAGTTGCTCCAGTTGCACCACAAGCAACAGCAAAGCCCGAAGTTGTTGTGAAAAAAGTTGAGCCTGTACAAAAGGCTGTTGAGGCGAAGCCAGTTACGCCAGTTGTGGAAGCCGCACCTAAAAAAGCAGTGAAGATGTTTTCTGAAACGCGCCAGTCGGGAAATCGCGATTTTCGTTATGGGGCATCTTTTATTTGGGATTATCAACCTCTTTTACCAAGCTTCAAAAAATTGGTCGACCTTTCAAATAAGACTCCTGAATTTTTCTATCCAATAAAAGATCGCAACTATAAGGCAGATGAAAAAGAATCTCATATGCAATTGAGCATTAACTTGTATCGGAAAGCTAAATGGGGTTTGATGAATAAGTCTATATCCTTATATATCAAAAAATATGGCAAGGATGCGAATTCTTACCTTAATGATTATCTCAAAGCAAATGCACTTATAAGAAGTAATTTTGCAAAGAAAGAGCAAAGCGTATTTAATTCTGCTTATGGTATTTTGTCAGACATTCTTCCTCAAACAAAAGATTATGAATTAAGGAAAGCTCTTTTCACTTATCTTCTTCAGGTGAATCTTGATAATGGAGATCACATCACTGCATTAGAAATGAGTAAAAAGCTTTATATTGAATCAAACAATAACTTTGATCAAGAGATGGCCATCGTCGCTGCTAGATCAGTTCTTCATAATTTGGCGAAATTAAATCAACTTGAAAAAATGAAATCTTTCTTAAGTGATAAAACCATTAAAAAACTTCTTCCCGGCCAAATTGCTCTTGCTTATTTTTCATATGTTTATTTAAAGCTTGAGAAATTAGATGAGTTAGCGGCTCTTTACGAAAATAGAAAAGCAGGTCTTATTAAGCCCGTACATGAGGCTATCCTTTATAATATGGGTGAGTTAAGTTTTCGTTTGGCCAAATATGAGCAAGCGATTAAGTTCTTTGATGATTTTGTGAATGAACATTCTTATTATCTTGAATCTTCTTATGCGCGTCTGAGAATTGCTCTTTCTTATGACCTTTTAGAAAAAAATACGAAAGAATTGCTTGCCCTTTATCGTGATGCCATTGATAAGTCTTCAGTTGCAGTTGTTCGTTATGAGGCTAAAGTTCGCTATGTTGGCTTAAGAATTGCTCGCAATCGTTCTCTGGATAAAGATGATTTAGAAACTTTGAGCTTTTTAGATGCTAAGGAAGATGAAAAGAAACAAGTTCATTCATCATTGAAGAAACTTCTTTGGCAAGTTCGTCTAAGATCTTTGATTTCAGAGAAAAAACTACAACAAGCAATATCTTATTTGTCTTCTATCCCAATAAATACTTTTCTTCCTTTAGAGAGAAGAGTTTTTGAAGCCGATGGCGCAGAAATTGTGTACGGATTAATCAAAAAACTTTATCAAGAAGAAAAATATGCAGAAACCGTAAAGGTATGGGAAGTTTATAAAAATAGATATGTGCAAAAAGTTGCTGTTAATCCATATCTTAATTTTTTGGTTTGTCATTCTTATTTACAGCTTGGCCTTTCTGAAAGTTTTGAACGCAATTATCAAGCGTTCATTGCTCTTAAAGATCAAGAGCAAGTCTCTTATCCACTTTGGATTGAGCGCAAAGAAGTTGGAAATGTTTCTGCTTTAATTGGAGAGTTGAGATTACTTTCCCTTTTAAAAGAAAAAGAATGGGATAAGGCAACAGCTTTTATTGCTCAAATGAAAAGCGATAAAATGCAGTTGTTGAAGTATGAATACTATGAGGGCTTTGTCGCATTTCAAAAAGAAGATTTCAAATTAACTCAAGCCAAATTTGAGGATTTACTTCTTGGTAAGATTGATCAGATTGAGCTCAGTGCCGATGAAGTTGCTAATGTGATGACCATGTATGTGGAATCAATCTATAAGCAGGGCTTACATGATCGCTTTAGAGAGGTTGCCAAGGCTTTTTTGGTTGATCTTGACAAAGGTCAGTTTGAGAAAAAAGTCCAAGTCGAAGAAAAAATCTCTTATATGCTCATCGAGTCTTTAATGAGCTCGAGAGATTATGAAGCAATTGAAGTATTAAAATTGACGGAGCGTTTTCTTAAGGACCATGCTCAGTCAACGTATGCTTCCCGGGTTTCTTATTTAAGAGCAAGAGCATTGGTTTCAGGAAAAAGAATGGCAGAAGGAAAGGCCATTCTTGAAGAAATAGTTAAAAACAGTCAGACCCCTCATTACATCAAGCAATTGGCTAGGACAGAGCTTTTATCGCTTGAGTTGGGGGATTTACAACTCTAATTGCATAAAGACGACAGGAGGTCGAATGGATGCGCAAAACGTTACATTAATCGGAAACGATCTTAAATTCGCAAAAGCTTTAGATTTTGCCAGAAGTATTTCTGTGACAAAAGCTCCTGCTTTGATCGTTGGAGAAGTCGGAACGGGGAAAAGAACAATTTGTTCCTACATTCACAACTTATCAGCAAGAAAAGACAAAGAGCTTATTATCGTAGATTGTTCTCAAGACATTAAAACAGTAGAAAATGAAATCTTAGGCTTTAGAGACGAGGAAAGTGGACGCTTTCAAAAAGGTGCTCTTGAGTCTGGAAATGGTGGAACTGTTGTATTCGCGAATGTAGACGGTTTAGAGGAAGGATTCCAAAAACGTCTCTTCAAGATTCTTCAAGAACTACCTGATTATGATATTGATATTCGCTTGCTTGCAACAACTTCAAAAAATCTTTCGAAGTATGTTGGTGCAGGACGTTTCTATCGCGCACTTTATACTTTCTTTTCTAATACTCAAATTGTTCTTAATCCTCTTCGCGAAAGAGTTGGAGACATTGAGCTTATTGCAAATCATATCCTTGAAGGTATTGCAGAAGAAAATGAAAAAGAGCTTAGCATTGCCCCTGAAGTTATGGAGAAGTTCAATTCTCATTATTGGGCACACAATATTGCTGAACTTAAGGCAATTTTGGAAAAAGCTGCAGAAGAAGCAGAAGATGAAATCACTGCAACTCACTTAGAGTTTGGTGAAAGAAAAGCTGAAATTAGAACGCTTTCTGATGATGATGACGGCATTCGTCTTATGTCTCTTCGCGAGGCAGAGAAGCTTCTTATTAGAAAAGCTCTTCTTCATACATGTGAAAATAGAACTCAAGCTGCAAAAATCTTGGGCGTATCCATTAGAACATTGAGAAACAAAATCAATGAATACCGTAATGATGGATCGGCTTTTTTTGTTAATTTGAGATAGGAAAGATTCGTCGCAAGGAGTTCTTATGAAAGTAATGGATAAAACAATGAATGCCTTAGCCGCAAGTCTGAACTTCAGACAGATGCGTCAAGACATCATTTCATCCAATATTGCCAATGCAGAAACTCCTGGCTACAAGGCAAAAAGGCTCGATTTTGAAGCTGCATTAGCGAGAGCTTTAGATGTCGATGGAAATATGCAAATGGATACTGCTGATGAAAAACATTTTGATGTTGGCAGTGGCGGTTTCGACAATCTAGAGCCCGATGTTTACGATGACCCCAATGGAGTTGTCAGTGAAGACGGTAATACCGTTGATCGCGATGCGGAAATGGCAAAATTAAATGAAAACGTGATTATGCATGAAGCGGCAGTTCAGCTTTTGAATAAAAAGCTCGCTCTCAGAAAATATATTATTAGTTCTGAGAGATAATAAGGAGTAGATGATGGATTTGCTTACTAGTTTGAAAATTAGCGCATCCGGACTGGCGGCAAATCGCAAACGCATGGCCGCGATTTCATCAAACATTGCCAATGCTCAAACAACGCGCACTGCTGAAGGGGGCCCTTATCGTAGGAAAGAGGTGGTCTTTGGTTCTGAGCCCGCAAGAGATTCTTTTGCAGAGATTCTCGAAGGGGAGCTTCAGGAAAAGGCACAAACTGTCCACGCCACTGATGTTATCTCAGAAAACAGGCCACCAATTTTAAAGTATGAGCCAAATCATCCAGACGCAAATGAACAGGGATATGTAGCTTATCCTAACGTCAATGTGATGGAAGAGATGGCGAGTATGATTGAAGCTTCAAGAGCCTATGAAGCCAATGTAACGACAATTAATGCAACCAAGCATATGCTTCGTAAAGCATTAGAAATAGGAAGATAGGTGATTTATGATCAAGAATGTTGCTGGATTTGATCAATTTTTGAAAAGTAACAGTGCTCAATCTTGGGTAAAAAAAGCTGATTTGGATGTTAAAACCCCTTTAAGTTTAGAAGATGCTCCATCGCTTGGAGTAGAGAAGTCTTCTAGTAAAAGTTTTGGGGAGTTTCTTTCTGAATCCATTTCTAAGGTAAATGAGATGCAAGCTGAGGCTGATGTTGCCACCCAAAAGTTGGCTTCTGGAGAATCAAAAAATATCCATGAGACGCTCTTGGCCGTAGAGCAGGCAGAGATGGCCTTTAAGATGATGAACCAAATCAGATTGAAAGTGATTGATGCTTATAAAGAAGTAATGAAAATGCAAATTTAATTTTCGGTAGGATGCCGAAAATAGAATCAGGAGGATTCCCTTGGAAACATTTTTTAAACAAGTCTTTGGGAACTTATTAGAATTTTTTAAATCTCTCGACACCTTCAAAAAAGTAGGAGTCATTAGTACAGGGATTGTTGTTATTGGCCTTTTACTCGGAATTGTATCCTGGGCGGCTAAAACTCAATACAAAGTACTTTATACGGATCTTAACCAAGATGATGGGACAAAAATTGCTCGTCTTTTGGAAGAGAAGAAGATTGCTTACTTATTTTCTGAAGATCACAAAACTATTTCTGTGCCAGAAGATCAAGTGGAAATTTTTCGTTTAGAAATTGCCAAATCAGGAATGAGTTTTTCTGGAACAGTTGGTTATGAGGTTTTTGATAAGCAATCTTTTGGAACAACGAACTTTGTACAAAAGGTAAATCGTCAGCGAGCTCTTGAAGGCGAGTTGATGAAAACGATTAAATATATTCGTGGAGTGAAAAGAGCTCGTGTTCATCTTTCTATCCCCGAATCTAGTCCTTTTGTTTCTGAACAAAAACCGCCATCAGCGTCTGTTCTTTTGAATCTTGATGATGGTGTAAAGCTGACAAATGGTGAGATCAAGGGAATCCAGCAATTAGTTGGTGCGGCCATTGACGGCATGAGACCTGAGCAGGTTTTTGTGAGTGATGATCGAGGAAAGCGCCTTTCTGATAATGTCGGAGACCAAATGACCGCAGAAACAGCGAGTCGTATGGAGCTTGAGTCTCGTATGGTTCGTCGTTTTGAAAAACAAGTTGAAGAAATTTTATCAAAAGTTGTTGGGTCAGGAAAAGTTGTTGCCAAAGTGTCTTTAAATCTCGATTTTACGGAGTCGGTATCTACTCAGACAAGTTATGATTCTGAAAATACTGCGGTACTTTCAGAAGTGGCGAATAAGCAAAAATTATTGGGAACTCGTCCATCTCCTCAAGGTCTTCCAGGGGCACGCAGTAATCTTCCTGGGGAAACTCCTCAGCCAGGTATTCCAGAAACGAGAAATGATGTCGATAAAAGTTTAGTAACTCGCAATTT
>QKCN01000106.1 GCA_003245675.1 Bacteriovoracaceae bacterium
TTTTATCTGTCGGTGGGCAGGATGTCACAATTGAGCGTGAAAACCCAAAGGAAGAAGCAGAGATAGCCGCCAAACTACTGAATATAGCATCTTCTTCACCTGCCCCAACGCCACCAAAGGGTAGACTGAAAAAGGACAGCACTATTTCCTTGTCAAAAATGGTCTCCCTCTATTTTGACGAAGTGAAACAAACAGAAACGCAACAACCCAAAACCATTGAAGAAAACATGGCTATCTTTCAACTTCTGATTGATTTTGCTAAGAACCCTGCTGCTGAAATTATAGGTATCAAAACGGCAACAGATTTCAAGGCCACTCTTCTGCGGTTGCCCCCGAATAGGACTAAAGGTCGATACAGCGGAAAGTCTGTCGCTGAAATCTTAAGAATGCGGCCATCTAAAACCATGGCAAATGAATCAGCTAACAAATACCTGCGCCGTATCTCCGCCTTGTTCGATTGGGGCAAGCGTCATGGCCATGCGCATGAAAATCCTTTCTCCGGTCTATCAATTCGACGCACTAAGCTTCCCCACCAGGAACGGGAACGATTCACTATTGAGGAACTTCAACGTCTATTCGATCCGGCGCAGTGGAACAGGAATATGCGTAAATCATACATGTACTGGCTGCCTGTTCTCGGCCTGCATACCGGTACCCGGCTTAATGAGCTTTGCCAGCTCCATTTGGATGACATAAGGCAGGAAGGTGATATATGGGTGTTAGATATTAACACTCAGGGTGAGAACAAGAGAGTCAAAACCCTTTCGAGTAAAAGAGTCGTACCTATTCACCCGTATCTCGAAAAAATTGGTTTTCTTGAGCATGTAGACTATCTTCGCCAGAGCGGCGAAAAGCGGCTATTTCCAGAATTAAAGCACCAGCGCGATGGATATGGCCAAATAGCATCTAAATGGTTTGCTCGCTACCGTGAACGACTTGGGATCAAGAAAACTTTTCATTCGCTGAGGCATACCTTTGTTGATGAGTTGCTTCAGCTTGGTGTCGATTCAAAAATGGTGGGGGATCTTGTAGGTCACGCCCAAGAATCCGAGACCACCAACAGGTATGGGAAGCCATTTCGGCCTGATGTGTTGTACCCTGTAGTTTGTATGCTTGATTTCCATATTGGAAATAGTAAGACAGAGTAAGAAAGATAATGGCCAGGAAGGGAAAAGCTAATTCTTCCAAAAAAATTGACATTAATTTTAATGTCGTGAGTGGTAAATGGTTAAAAACAGGTGATTATCTCAATTTTTTACGCCACGACGACTGCAATAGTGGCAAAAATTTGTTGACTTCTTTTTTTGTTTAGGATTTTATCTTAAAAAGTGTATTCAGACAGGAATGCGCTTCAGCTAACTCGGGACCCCGGTTAGTTCCCGTCTCTACCCAACAGAGTGAGCGGGCTTCTATTATTTATTACTTTAGGAGCTTGTTCATGACTCATTCAATTCTCAACCTGCGTAAAGAAGCATTCCAAAAACAAATTGGTCGTTGCTATTACTGTGGCATCCCTATGTGGCAAAAAGATCAAGAAAGTTTTGCCATTCGAAATTCTATCTCAATAGCAGAGGCCGCCAAATGCAAATGCACAGCCGAACATCTGGTCCCTCGAAGTGAAGGAGGGAAAGATTGTAAAAGTAACATTGTCGCAGCCTGTCAATTTTGCAACCTACGTAGGCATCGGAGAAAATCCCCACCCGATCCCCCAGAATATAAAAATGATATACTCCAAAGACTGAAAAAAGGTAAATGGCATGTGAAACCATTGTTAAAATTGTTGTCGGAACAAGAACTGTAATATTTCCGTCTGGTTAAAAAAATGGTTTGCTCATTCATCCTGCATATTCTTGTTCAATCCAGCCAGGAATTCTTGTAAGAAACCCGACACCCGTTCTTGAATTAAATCAGTGCGTGTGAAGTGATCTCTTCATGAATCAGCAAGCATGCTAATCGAGCTGCCTTGGTGATAGTTTGATATTGCCCATCGTTAAGCAAAGCATGAATAAAAAATAATCAAAATTTCGTTTACGATTCTCAACTCTCTTCGCCTTCCGCAACTAAAGATCTTTTTTTTGTTTTGGGACAAAACTCTCCATCCATCCAAAGAAAAATTCCCTCATCGGGTCATATTGTGTTTTGCTCTTAACTCCCCTAAAGTCATTCTCACAGCAGCTCACAATGGATGTGAGGCGATGAAAACAAAAGATTTTTAAGGAGAACATCATGGCAAAAGGAAATCAAGGACAAGGCAGTAAAGGGGGAAAAAGTGGAAAAGGTTCTGGCAGAGTCTCCTCAAGTCACCCAGATGACGGTGGTAACTGGCCATCAACCATCCCAAACCGCCCATCCGGTAGCGGCAGAGGAAATGCTACTCCAAAGAAGTAAGTAAAGTAAAGAATAGCGGGCGGGGACAGAGAAACGCTTATTTATTCGCGTTTCTCTGTCTCACCTCTCTATGATAGTTTTTATATGTCTGAAAAAGTGCTATTGCGCCAGTTTTGCCAAAGGCACCACCATCTGTAATTTTTTTGAATAGCTTGTCCATTGCAATTGCAATTTTAGCAAACCAAAGCCACCAGTGCCTCTGCCTGCATTCTGGTAGTAACTGAGCAATAAACCGTTCTAGCTTATCATCAGAGGGTATTTTATTTCCACTTCTCCAATCACAAAATGCACGGTATTTAGATTTTTTTAGATCTTCTTGACTCATTTCACCCGGTTTTTTATCTGTAAACACAGGGGCTGGCATATATTTCGCGAACTCGGAAATAGTTATTGGCTTCTCTTTTTGTAGTATCTGACTTGAAAAAATAGTCCTCCATCTGTCAAGCAACAAGGCCAAAGATCCAACAACTTTTTGTTGGTCATCTAATTTAGGCAAGATATGCTGAATCGTACCTTCTCTGGCCTGAGACTGTTCCTCATCATTTAAGCTCAACTCGCTTACCAAGATGTCAGACAGATCTTGTTCAATATAGGCCAGTAACCAAAAATAAAAGTCTACAGCTACTACGCTCAGAAACTCTTTATGCTCTAGCAACAAAACTGATTTTGGTACCTCAGGATTGTGTGCTATACAACGATAAATATCTTCAACAAGAGCTCGGTCAACGAGCATGTTTTCAGATACAATTTGTATATACCGATGAAGCCACTCTTCACTTTGAGTGTTTCCCTGATGAGCTTTTTTTCCTGCTTCGATCCTTTTTTTGAGAAATGCTATTGTTTTGGGCAGACCGAAATCACATCTTTTTTCAAAACCGTCTAAAAAAATATCCCAAGCGTAGCCATTACAAGGAGACTGACTTGTGATGTCAGCCATTTTTTTTCTGAAATCGTGATTAAAAAGTGAAAACATTGAAAGGCTGTCATTAGCCAAGTCATTTTCTGAAACAATATAGTCAAAGACCTCAAGAGCCTTTTTCCTTCCTATTCCTTGTGTCGTGATTTTGTTGAGGGTCTTATTCTCAGCAGGTAAAGGCTTCCCTGTTCTACTTTTCACTTCTCTTGTACAAGCAGCCACCCCTGAAGGAAGACCAAGAAGCTCTAAGGTGCTTTCCAAGGGTGGGAAGAACACGCCACTATTTATTTGTTTTATTTTAACTTTGCGCATTTCCAGAGTTCAATAATATCGAGTTTATTATTTAACACCATAAGCTACCATAAAAAAGCGGAACAGTGACTCATGTATAAAACTGTCAAATTTCAAGAACATAGTATTTTTGCCGAAATCAGGAAGTATCTAAAGTTTATGTTTTGCAGGAACGGTTGATATTGCCGGGTGATATAATTCTAACTGGGGCAACGGGTGAACCGCCCCGGTTTTTCCGGAGACAGTTTTCGTTTGAGTCAGGCAGCTCTGCTTGACTCCCTCATTCTATAATACTCTGCTTCTCGTTCCCTTGGAGGAATATTTCCTATCGA
>QKCN01000033.1 GCA_003245675.1 Bacteriovoracaceae bacterium
GCATTTACCAATAAAGGCACGGCTTTGATTAAGCAGAAAAAAATTTTGGAAGGGTTAAATATTTATCGCAAGTTGCAAGAGGCTTGGAAAGCGGAAGGAAAAGAATTAGATGAAAAGCTGCAAGAAGCGATTAAAAGTAATAGCCTCTTGGCCATAAAAGAAGCTCAAAGCCAGGAGCAGCAAAAAGACGATAAAGAAGATCAACAACAAAAAGAGGACAAAGAAGAAAATAAGGATAAAAAAGATTCTTCTAAGTCTGATTCTAACAAAAATAAAGATGAGAAAAAAGACGAAAATAAGAAAAAAGACTCACCGCAAAATAAGGATGATCAAGATAATAAGCAGGATCAGAATAAGGATAAAGATTCTCAAAAAGACGATAAAGGCAAAGATCAAAAAAAGGATCAAAAACAAAATAAGGACCAACAAGATAAAAAACAGGATAAAAAAGATCAGCCGCAAAATGAAGATAATAAGCAACAACAAGATGAGCCGCAACAGCGAGACGATCAAAAACAAAATAAAAAAGAAGATCAAAAAGATGTTCCGAAGGAATTAAGAGCAAAGCAAAAGCTCACGCCAATGTTGAAGCAATTAATTAATGAGGATAAAAATTTGCAGATGAAGATGATTGATCCCAGAACCGGGGAGCAGTCTCGGGGTCGGCAGCGAAAGGATTGGTAGGATGAAGGCTATTTTTACCACTTGTATATTATGGATATTTTTATTGAGCGTTGCTCATGCTATTGAGGTCAATGTCCAGACTATTCCAACAGCTCCAGTGAAAGGTGAGTCTTTTACTTTGAGTTTTGTTATAAAGGGTGATTCCAGCGATGAGCCTTATATTTCATTTGATGCCGGACGCTTAGATGTTCTTGGTAAAGAAAATAAAGGTGTTTCCATAAGAAGTATTTTTGTTAATGGAAGACTTTCAACTTCTCGGGAGACGCGCCTAGATTATGAACTTGTTGCTCCTTCTGCTGGGTTTTATCGTATTCGCAATATTAAAGTTGAGCTTGGGAATAATACTCAAAAGGTTAGTGATATTAGTTTTCAGGTTATGTCCGCTCCAATTAAAAAGCCCGATGTTTTTGTTGAGGCTGTTGTTCCTAAGAAAAGTTATTATGTGGGAGAGGCAATTGATTTACATTATGTTGTCTATAACAATAAACAAGTTTTAAATACTGATGTTAAACAGTTTCCGAAATTTACTAAGGCCATAAAACGAGATATTTCTGAAAAAATTGCAGTGGAAAGAGTCAGTATTGATGGTCAGGTTTATGAAAAAACACCGGTTCTCCATCATGTACTATTTCCTGAGGCTTCAGGTAAAGTTCGCATTGGATCTTTGAGAATGCAATTGCAGGTTTTGGCATCGCAAGAGCGTGGAAATGATCCCTTCTCTTCTTTTGGTTTTAGTTTGGGAGGAAGACGATCGCGAACTGTAAATACTTCAAGTCGTCCTCTTGAGATTGAAGTTCTTCCCCTTCCTGCGGAGGGGATGCCCTCTGATTTTACAGGGCTTGTGGGAGAGCATCAGTTTGACCTTGATATTGGCAAAACCAAATATTTGGCAAATGAAGCAATTGAATTTAACTTAAAGGTCAAGGGGGCAGGTGCTTTAGAAAGCTACAATGCACCTGTTATATATGCGAACCCAAATCTTGAAGAGTTTGAAACAAGTTCTGATTTTCAGATTATGCCCGATGGTACGGCGCTGAAAACCTTTCATTTTACTTTGCTCGGGCGGGGCGATCTTGATATTCCTGAGCGAGAAATTTCGTTCTCTTATTTTGACCCAAATAGTAAAAAATATATCACCCAAAAGGTTAAAATACCTCGCCTCGTGGTTAAAGGTGGTGGTGCCGCTTCTGCTGCAAAGCCTGAGGTGAAGTCAGGAGCTTCGGAGAACATTGGGCCCAAAGATGAGTCAGTTGTTAAGCCTTTGGCAAAAGAGCCTCCTGTTGCAGATCTTGGCTCAGGTGTGGTTGCACCTTTGTTTGGCTATGATCTTTCAGAAAGTTCTTTTGATTTTTGGCATTGGATCAATTTTGTTTTGGGCTTCTTGCTCTTGATTTTGTTTATATTCATTTTAAAATCCTATATTGGTAAACTCAGGAAACACGATGAAGTTTGGGAACAAATTCTTGTTTTGCAAAAAAGAGGTGCAGAGCACTCCAGTCTCTTTAACTTGCTATCCCTGCTAGATGAGGAAGCGGAGACAAGAATAAAGGCTCCGCATTGGAATGAGTTGATTGAAAAATCGTCTTTAAGTATCGCGGCTAAAAAATATTTTTTGGAGCTTATGCAGCAGTTGGAACGCAAAAAATTCTTTGAAAAAGAAGATAGTTATCATGAAAAAATAGAGCTAAGGTTCTTTAAAGAATTGTATGAGAATGTAAAACGATGAAAATTTTTTCTTGGAAAGAAGACATTGTCTCCTATCCCTTTAAGAGAGATCTGGCCCTTGTTATTGGGAACTTTGATGGTGTTCATCTTGGACATCAGTTTATTTTAAAAGAAATCATTCAGCAGGCAGAACAAGAGAATCTTGATGTCTTAATTATGACCTTTGTTCCCCATCCAAAATATGTATTGCAACAGCACAAGAAAGGTATTTTGCTTTGCAGCTATCAGCATCGCAGAGAATTGCTAGAGCAAATGGGGGTCAATTGGTGTTGGGAAATTGCATTTGACCGCGATTTTAGCATGCTTTCTCACGAACGATTCCTGACTAACTATGTATTTGCGATAAAAAGAATAAAGAAAATATTCCTCGGCTATGATACTGCATTTGGAAAGAATAAATCGTCGACAGTGGAAAGTATTCGAGGCTTAGCTGCTCTCAAAGGCTGCCATGTTGCCTCTCTAGATGAGTGGAAGCAAGGTGAGGAAAAGGTCTCTTCTCAGCGAATTCGTTCTTTGATCGATGAAGGAAGAATGACCGAGATCTCAGCTTATTTGGGGCGAAATTATTCTTTGGATGGAAATATTATTAAAGGTAAGGGGCGAGGAAAGAAAATTGGGTTTGCAACGGCGAATTTGCAGCATGCATCAGAAATTATTCTTCCTCCTTGTGGCGTTTATGTAAGTCGAACTTTTGTTAAACAGCAAAGCTATTTGTCTGTTTCTAATATTGGGATTAATCCCACTTTTGGTGATTTGTGTGATTATTCAGTAGAAACTCATATCTTAGATTTTGATCAAGATATTTATGGAGAACGTGTGATCGTTGAATTTTTGAAATTTTTGCGTCCTGAGCAAAAATTTTCAAAAATTGATGAACTGATTGAACAGATCGATCGTGATGTTGCTGTGGCTCGGGATTTTGGCAATGACTAAATTGGCCCTTGTCGGAAAAAGTATTTCGCATAGTCTTTCACCTTCAATCTATAAAGAGTTTGATCCAGCGATTGAATATTTTCTTTTGGATTATTTTGATGAGGCTTCTCTTCCCTCTCTTAGAGACATTTTTGAGACGTATGAGCTGACGGGGCTTAGTATTACTGCTCCTTTTAAAAAATCTTTTTTGTCACAGATTGATTGTATTGAAGGAGGATATGGTGAAGCAATTAATGCGGTAAGAATGCAAAATAATCGATTTATTGGTTTTAATTCGGATTATTTGGCACTAAAAAACATTTTTCAGATGTGCCAAAACGAGATGTCTGCGCGCAAAGTTGTCGTTTTGGGAAATGGTGTAATGGCGCAGTTAGTTATGTCTATTTTGAGAGAAATGAAATTGGATTTTTCTCTTTTGAAGAGGGATTCTAAGGGATTGAATCAAAAAATTGCAAATCTTTCACTGCCGACTTTTTTTATAAATTGCACTGCAAGAACTTTTCTTTTGGAGGAGTCTCTACCTGAGAAAAGTATTTTCTATGATCTAAACTATGCAATGCCCGAACAAAA